>JBLMWN010000001.1:0-4715 GCA_050257255.1 Betaproteobacteria bacterium
GACAATCTAAGAGCGGCGAAGGATGCCTTGCAGGAATGACATCACACCTGCTAATCGTCAGAGTGTCGTACCATTATTAATAAAAATCCCCCTTCCGTATCCGGAAGGGGGTATCTGTAAAAGGAGGACGAACATTACTGTTCATCGGACACACAGGATACAATAGTATTCCGGGTATTGTAAATACCCCGTGCGGGGTATTTTTAGGGTATCTGTTGGATCAGACTGGGGAATATTGGCACATTTGTTTTTCAAGCCCGTTAAGGCCGCAGCCGGTGGCTGTTGGTTCTGTTTGCGCTGCTGTTTCCGGCAAGTGTGCTTGAACAGCTTCTTTTGGTGGGAGACGGTGCTGCGGGGCTAAATAATGCCTTTCTTTCTTGCCTTGATGATGGCGTCGTTTCTGTCTTTTGCCTGGAGCTTTTCGTAGATATTTTTAATATGGGTATGGACGGTATGAGTACTGATGTTTAATTTTTCTCCGATTTCCTTGTACGTGAGCCCGTCCTCCACGAGCCTGACGATCTCTTTTTCCCGCTGAGTCAGCAGGAACTGCTCGCTGGTGGCGCCGTCCTGGAACTCGTGGATGACCTTGCGGGCTATTTTCGGGCTCATCGGCGCCCCGCCCTTGTAAAGGGCATGAATGGATTCAATGATTTCGCGCGGACTGCTTCCTTTCAGGATGTATCCCGACGCGCCCGCCTTGATTGCCGAGAACACCCGCTCGCGGTCTTCGAAAACTGTATGCGCCATGATCTCAAGCGAGGGCAGCTCTTCTTTCGCTTTTTTGATGAGCTCAAGGCCGGACATGCCGGGAAGGCCGAGGTCGGTCAGCATCACCTCGGGCGCAGCGCTCCTGAGAGATTTCATGGCATCCTCTGCCGACCGGTAGGAACCCGAAACTGTAATCCCCTCTTCTCCGCTCAGCAGCAGCGTCAGGTTCTCGAGGAGCAGGGGGTCGTCTTCAATGATTACGAGTCGCATGGGCATACTTTACCATATTGAAGGGCTATAGTTCTATACCCTGTACGGGGTATTTTATGGGTAGGGGAATTTCAACGCGTACCCGTGTCCCCTGCCCGGGCTCGACTGCTACTCTCGCTCCCATCTCCTCTGCACGCCGTTTCATGTTTGATAATCCCCGGCCGTTGCCGTGGTTTGCCTCCCAACCTATACCGTTGTCGTCCACGGTCAGCAAAATCCCGCTGGGGGTGACTTTGAGAACGGCTTTCACAATCCCGGCCTTTGAATGTTTTACGACATTCGTCAGCGCTTCCTTGTAGATCTTGAAAAGATTCACCCAGAGAAGGCTACTGGGCCGTTCATGGCCGTCATCGAGCGCGGTCTCCATGTCGAAAGCGATGCCGTGGGGCTCGAGCATATTGGTGCCCTGGTTTCTTAGTTCTGCGGCCAGCGTGCGCCAGTTGAGGTCCCTGGTGTCCAGGCTTTGCATAAAGCTCCTGATTTCCGAGATGCCCTCGCGTGAAAGACGCGAGATGGTCGAGAGCGTCTTTTTGATGTCCGCGACATCCGCTGTTTTCTGACCAAGCTCAGAAAGGATGCTGATATTGGTCGTAATTCCTCCGATGCCGTCGTGGAGGTCCATTAGGATCTTTTCTTTTTCCAGGAGATGCTGTTTTTCCTCTGCAATCCGTTCTTCGTAGAGCTTTACTTTTTCCGCTTCTGCCCGCTTGCGGTCCGTGATATCGAAAAGCGTCGCGATGATTGCAGGGCTTCCCTCATACATGATGATTCCCGCGGTCGTAGTGGCCCATCGTGCCTGCCCCTGCTTTGTCACGATCTGAAACTCATACTCCTTCGGCTGTTCTGTTCCGTACAGCCGGGTCTGTCCCCGCTCCCTCACAAGGTTCCTAAATTCAGGATGGACGATTTCCCAGAACTCCATTTTGAGAAACTCGTCACGCGTATAGCCGGTGACTTTTTGTACAGCGGGATTCGTATACAGGAACCGTCCTCCTCGATGAATGACAATGGAGGCGGTCGTTGTTTCGGCCAGCGTCCGGAATCGGGCCTCGCTTTCTTGAAGGGATTGCGTGGCTTGTTGCAGCTGCTGATAATATCGCTCCCGCTCTTCCTCGGCTTGTTTGCGCTTGGTAATATCGATGAGCGTTCCAATGACCGCCGGCTTGCCTTCATATTTCGTGATACCTGCCGTCATGAGGACCCATCGTTCCTGGCCGTCTTTCCGCACAATTTTGAACTCATACTGGGGGGGCGGACCTCCGCCATCCAGGCGCTCGCGCGCCCGCGTCTTTACAAGGTCGACATATTCGGGATGCACAATGCTCAAGAAATTCATGGAGAGGTATTCATCGACAGTATATCCCCCGATGACTTCCCCTGCACGGTTTGCATAGAGGAAGTTGCCGCCCTGATGGATGAAGATCGCCATGGCTGCCGTTTCGGCAAGGGTGCGGAACTTTTCCTCGCTCTCGCGCAGGGATTTTATGGCATTATCAACCGTTTCATGCAGTTGTTCTTTCTCCAGGAGATGCTTTTCTTTCTCCAGCACCTGCATCGTCCTGCTCTGATAGAAATCTTTCCGTATGTAGAACTCGCGGTGATAACTCGAGAACATGCCGATCAGGTTTGCGGCAATGTAAAAAAAATTATCGTTCAGGAACACCGGAAGGGGCGTATCGCGGACCCCGAGCGCGGTGATTTCGTACATGACGACGACGAGCCACGAGGCGAGCGTTGTGTACAGGAAACGCAGTTTGCTGAAGGTGTAGGAGTACATGATGACCAGCAGCAGTCCTGCAAAATGGAAATAATTGACGGGTGACTGCACAATCACCATCATCGCGTTGATGCCGGCCCCCGCCACGAGGACGAGCAAAAAAACGGTAACCTGCATGTACTTCTTGAATTGGGCCGTGAGCGAAAAGAGGAGAACCGCGATACAGGCGGGCAGGACGACTGCATACCGTACAAACCACGTCTTGGTTTTTACATCGGGGAAAATCCAGATATCCAGGAGCCCAAACAGGGCGTAGAGCGTCGCCCCCAGGGTGATGCCGAACCGCAACTGGTTGAGAGATTTCTGAAAATAGTCCTCAAGAAACTCCTGTTCGAGCTCACCCGAGAACCGGAGGCGGAACCTGTCAAGCGGAATTTTTTCCATAATGCAGAAGCTCCGTCGGAGAAGCGGCTCCTGATGGAGTAACGTCCTTAAGCCCCGTCAGGCGGGGAGGTTCTTGTGCATCCGCATTCTGGTTTATTGTATGAGAGAGTCCCTGTCTAGTCAAGAGAATATTCTAGAAATTTCCGGGGAACTCGACATCCCTGTTCGAGGCCTGCACTGCTGGTCCTCTGACGGCCCAGGTTGAAAAGCAGGGAATGTCGGCCCTTTTCGTTTGACAGGCCGTCGTTCCGGCGCTAAACTAAAAATAAATTGTCAACCGAGGAGGCTGCAATGCAGATCAAGACCATCCTTTTCCCGACCGACTTTTCGCAGGGAGCCCGCGCTGCCATGGACCACGCAATGTCGCTTGCCAGGGACTACGAGGCAAAGCTTATCTTGCTCTATGTTATCCAGGACATCAGCATTGCCGAGTGGTATATCCCCTCCTCTCTTTCGGTGACGGACCTCGTTGAGGACATGCAGAAGAGCGCCTGGAAGGAGATGGACAAGTGGGGTGCGGAAGTTGCCTCGAAGGTCAAGGATGTGGAGAAAATGGTCGTGCGCGGTGTGCCTTTCGTCGAGATTATCAAGACGGCTAAGGAAAAAAATGTGGATTTGGTCGTCATCGGCACACATGGCAGGACGGGGATCGACCATATGCTGTTCGGGAGCACGGCGGAGAAGGTGGTCCGTAAAGCGTCTTGCCCGGTCCTCACCGTTCGCATTGCAGGGAAAGAGTTCAAGATGCCGTAAAGCTGCCATCTGTTCTCAAGGATGCCAGATCGCGAAGAAAACGGGGGCAGGCATAATTGCCTGCCCTTTCGTTATTACAGAACAGAATACTGCTCTTACTGTCCGAGGAGGGTCGTAAAGGTATCGTGGTGGTCTTCTTCCTGTGAGAGAATTTCTTCGAAGAGCAAACGCGTGGTTTCATCCCCTTCTGAAGCGGCCTGTTTGATGATGTCCTTGTAGAGCGTAATGGCCTCTTCCTCTGCCTTCGTATCGGCCTTCAGCATTTGGGTTGGGTCGCCCCCGACGGCGATGGGGGTAGGCTTGGTGGTAGGATTAACATCGAAGTAGAACAATCTCTCGGCGATCTTCTCCGCGTGTTTCATTTCATCCATCGCCACTTTTTCGAACACCCCGGCAAGCGATTCTGCTTGCAGCCCTTTTACCATGACATGGTGCCACATGTACTGGACAATTGCCTGGAGCTCCGCGGCAATTGCCTGGTTCATCATTTCCGTCAATTTCGGACTCGCCTTCTGTACCATGTGCTGTGCCTCCTTTGCTGGTAATGGATAAGATGGGTAAATGCATTGCGTGGGTCAGATACAATAACTATACCACGGGAAAAAGGGGTTGGCAAACGAGGCCGAACAAATAAATTCCAGTTGCCTTGCCGCGCCTGTTGAAATATAATGTCGCGGACATTCACTCAATCTTAAGGAGCTTCGAACCGCATGGGCAAAAATCTCGTTTACAAAATATTGGAATCCCACCTGGTTGAGGGCAGGCTCGAACCCGGCACCGAAATCGCGATCAGGATCGACCAGACCCTGACGCAAGACGC
>JBLMWN010000002.1:0-7970 GCA_050257255.1 Betaproteobacteria bacterium
GCGTTCAGATCGTCCGCAATCTCCACGAATCGCAGCTTGGTCTGCACCAGGTTCATGTTCTGAAATGCGAAAAAGCCGATCAGGATGATGAACGCGGCATTGATTACATTCGAAATGATGACTTTGTTTTCTATCTTCATACATCAAATATTATACTCTCTTATGTCGTGCTTGGAAACAGGGAAGTCCCGAGTGCGCCCTCGGCCGTCATGCTTTTTTCGAATCTTGACACTTATCCGGGATTTGCCTGATATACATTGTTTCCGTAATCGATGTGTCGATTGCGTATCCCAATTCCCGGTTTGCCCTACTGATGAAGCTCAGGATCTCGGATACGTCCGTCGATTCCTCGAAAAAGAGCTTCCGGGTTCCCTGATCGGCGGTGATCAAGAGATTGTACCGTCCGCGAAAGACCCCTAAAATCAGCCAAAGACCGGCGCCGACCAGGGACCAGAGGGCGATGGGAAGGACCGGTATACCGAAAGCGAACGGTTTCATGTGAACGAGGGCTACGCCTCCCTCGGCCAACATGAATGCCGCGGTAATCAAAACCAGGCCGGTTACGGCAAAAACAAAGCCGATGAAAAAGCGGAGAAAGGGGCGGCGCGACCGGGAATCATGAGACAGCTTGATCATCCGGATTTCTTCCCTCGGGATGGTCACATCGCCGGAAGCGCCGTCCCGCTGACTGACGCCCGTTGCCGTTATCGTTACCGTCGAACAGATCATTGCACAATCTCAGACCCTAAGCCTTCCCCGGGACTAAACGCCGGGGCAGGCTTGGGGAAAATGCCTTCGAAGGTTATATTCCCTCAAATTGCTTTGCAGCTTCTGCAGACTCTGCGTCTGTAGTCTTGCTCTCCTTTTTGGCGGTTGAAAGAAACGCCGCCGCCACATTCAATACCATCAGCACCCCGATCACGACGATAAAGCCGCGCATAAACGCGTGGTCCTTCATTGCAACCGGAATACGGCTGTCTTGGAAGATGTGCTGAACATGAGCATACCCCTTGTCGGCCAGGTATTTATGCTCCAGGGTGGTGAAGATAACGCCGGAAATGTCCACGCCGAAGATGAGTCCTAGGGACCTCATCATATTCAGGACGCCTCCGGCCAGCCCCAGTTTTTCCTTGGGTGCGGCGCCCATGATCGCACTGTTGTTGGGAGGAGTGAACAGGCCCATGCCGACACCCAGAAGTATCAGTTCGCCGATGAGAAGCGCCAGATGCGAATGCACTCCGAGGAATAGAAGGGCAAAACAGGCTGCTGCAGACACCAGCATTCCGGAAGCGGTCATGATCTTCGAACCGTATTTGTCGGATATATGACCTGCGAAGGGCGCGACCAGAGCCATGGCGAGCGGAATGGGGGTCAGCATGACGCCCGTCAAGACAGGGCTGTAATTGAGCACTTTTTCGAGATAGAAGGGCATTAAAAACAGGACCGCGAACAGGACGTAATGGGACATCATGCCAGTCAGATTGCCAATCAGGAAGGTGCTGTTCTTGAACAGTTTAAGGTCGATCAATGGATGCTCGACCCTGAGTTCCGTAAGAACGAAAAGACCGAGCAGAATGCAGGCATGCAGGAAATAAACGATAATAGTGTTCGAGCCCCATCCCAGCTTCACTCCTTCGTTGAACACCAGCACGAGAAATGCGAGGCCCGCGGCGAAAAACATCGTGCCGAGATAGTCGATGGTCTCTTTTTTCTCGACCCTCTGGTTCTGCGGAAGGATCAGCATGGCGGCAAAGGTGCCGATTATGCCGATCGGGATGTTGATGTAAAAAACGGCCCGCCAGCCGACCGTCGCTATCAGGATGCCCCCCACGGACGGGCCCACGGCCATGGAAATCGCCTGAATAGCGCCCTGGATGCCGATAGCCTTGCCCCGCTCATTCCGCGGAAAAGCCTGCGTGATGAGCGCGACGGAGTTCGCCTGCAGGAGCCCGGCACCGACGGCCTGGACGACCCGCGCGATGATGATGTAGGACGCGGATGTCGCCATTCCGCAGAACAGCGATCCGATCGTAAAAACAACAAACCCTGAATTGTACAACCGAGACCTGCCGAACATGTCGGCGAGCCGCCCGAGGAAGGGCAGGAAAATAGTCAGCGTCAGCATGTACGCCATAGCAACCCATTCGATGACGGCCATGGTGGTGTTGAATTCCGTCTTCAATGTCGGCATGGCCACGTTCACGATGCTTACGTCCAGAGCCGACATCGTGGCGCCGATAAGCACGTTGATCAGGATAAACCATTTCCACGTCGGACGTGCTGAAAAGAACGGATGAGGGAACTGTAAAAGCCGTTTCATGGTAAAACCATCTCCTTTTAATTTTCACTCCGGGTACGCTATACCCCTCGGAACTTCAGCCTGTTCCTTGCGGACAGGCCAGTACCAAAGCATTCCGTCCACGAGCATCAGGAGCCCCGCGGCAATAAGCCAGATGTTGAACGACGTGAGCAGGCCGAACCCGAAATAGCTCAATATACCGATGCCGATGCTCAGGAAGGAGATGCCGGTCCTGATGAATGCAAGCCCGGTCCTCGCCCGCGCGTAAATCGTGCGGTAGCAGGCCGCGATCGTCCGCTGGGCCGCCAGTACGTTTCGCTCCCGCGCGAACATGGTGCGGGTCTTGCTCGACGGCGTCGGGTTGAGATAGGTGCTGTGATCGGCAAGATAATCACCCAGCCGGCTAAGCATCGTTCCCCGCGTCTCCTTCCTTACTCCCGTGTTCTCGATAAAATGATAATTCTCGAGAAACTGGATCGTCGTTGCCGTGACCTCCACGAGCGTCTGGTGCCCGGGAGGCGTCAGCCGCGACTTCCGGACGTTCAAATACTGGGGAAGGCCGTAAAAAGCGATAATGATGCCTGCGATGAGCACCGTAAAATACAGATAGGGATTGCTGCTCGCGTTTTTCGACTGCAGCAGGACGTTCGAGAGCGCTATCGTTCCCAGCCCCCAGCGGATGAAAGCAAGGCCGGTCCTCGCTTTCGCAAGATCGGTCCGGTAGCAGGCCATCCTCGTGCGCCAGTGCGCCATCGTATTGCGCCAGAAGGCGAGGCCCGTGCGCTCGGTGCCGATCAGAAGCCCGACCTTCGCATGGAGAAAATCCTGGATGTACCATTGAATATCCATGTCGAGGGAAACACGGAATTCATACTCGCGCGCCTTGACGTGCTTTTCTACGTCCTCCCGCATGGCCGCGCTTTCCGGGTTTCTCGCCGCGATGACCACGGCGCCTGATGTATTCATCATGACGGGCATCCACTGGTATGTTGACACCGAGTCAGGGCTAAGGTTGGTTAAAAGTTCGGACGGGACCGGCAAGCGCTCGTCGTACTCGATGGAGGCGCATTTGTAGTATGCGGAAAGGGCTTCCAGCATGTCCTGCTTGGCTACCTGGAATTCTCTGAGCAGTATCTTTTCGAGCGGTACTCCCCTCGCCTGCGAAGCGGCGGCTGCTTCTTCCAGCTTTGCCTGGCTCAGGACTCCCCGTTCGACCAGAAGAGAGAATTCTGAGCCCTGCCGTACCGCCGTGTTTGCACCTTCTTCATTCATCAAATCAGTCGTCATAGTGATTAAAAACAACTGTTCCCCATTCACGGGCCGGTTTCCCGTAGTCGGGAATGGTTATCTCCATGTCTCCGTAGCAATACGGGTATTCCTTCCGCATGCGCTCGGCCGGGAATATCCAGTGGAACCCGTCCGCAATCAGGGCAAGGCCGCCGATAATCAACAGTGCGTTGAAGACCGCCCACCCGGCTGAGGCCGTGCCGAAATAGACCATAAGTCCCGCTCCGACCGAGGCAATGCTCATTCCCGTCCTGACGTACGCCATGCCCGTGCGAGAGACCGCCATGGCCGTGCGGAGCCTTGCCATAACACCCCTGCGGTCGGCAAGCACGGTCCGCTCAAGAGCGACGCCGGTCGTTGCCCAGATGCCGGGCTTCTGGTCCGCAGTAACTGGCGGCATGGACTTTTCCTTTCCGGACCCGAAGCGCTTGTGACCGAGCGGGAAAACGAGGTCCCAGATCGTTTCCTTGTTGAGAACTTTGAGCACGGACCGGAAGCCTTCGAGCCCGGCCTGCCGGCCACCGAAATACCAGTGGAAGCCCTCCGCAGACATCAGAACGCCGATGACGATGAGCGATACGTCGAAGATCGTCCATGCACCTGTCTGAAACTGCCTCATCAATCCGATGCCAAGACCTGTGAATGCAATGCCGGTCCGTGCAAAGGCGAGGCCGGTCCGAGCCCGTGCGAGCTTGGTCCTGTGACCGGCAAGCGAGGTCCGTTCCTCAGCCATGTCGGTCCGGTCGCTTGCCAGATACCTTCGCCTCATGACCGGCGACAGATTTTCCCAATCGGCCCTCAGTTCCGCCGCACCTTTCATCTCCCCGGTGCGGCTGATAACAGGAGGTCCGTCCACAACCTCGGCTTTCAGCACGCAGGTACCCCACGTCGGCTCCGTACAAGTGGCATCGATCGGTTTAGCGGCGATCGTTCGCGCCGGCAGATACCATTTAATCCCGTCATAGACCATGATGATGCCGGCGACGAGGAGCGGCGCCTCCAGCAGAGAGTAGAAGCCGGCGCCCAGCACGCGCAGGAACAGAAGGGCAATGACGATGAAAGCGACGCCCGTTCTGATGAAGGCGAGGCCGGTCCTTCCCTTGGCGAACAGCGTCCGGTAATGAGCATACGTTGATCTGCGGTAGGCCAAAAACGTTCTGACGCGGGCGAGCGGCGTCCTTCCCCCGCAACCGGCAAAATTGGGGTTCACGTCGAAGTTGTGTTCAATGATTCGGATGATGTCGTAGGGAAGCGCGACACGGAAATCGATATGGTCCACGCCGAGAGTTTTTTTGATGTCCTCCGCGACCCGGGGATCATCGGGCCGATATGCGATGACCTCCGCCCGCTTTTCCCTGACCGAGAGCGGGAACCAGAGGGCGCGTTTGAGCTTTCCCATGTCGAGGCGCAGTAAGAGGAAGTAGGAGGCAATGACGCTTTCCTCATATTCCACAAACGGAAGTCCGTAATATTCTGACAGGCAAAAAAGAACTTCGTATTTCGGCACGCCCCGCTCGATCAGGAATTCTTCGAGGGGAATGCGCGAAGCTGTCGCCTCCGCCGCGTAGGTATCGAGTTCGTTCCGGGAGAGGATCTCCCGCCTCAAGAGTCTTTCAAATTTGTTCATGACCATATGTGTTTACGCTCGCCGGGAAAGAACGGGAGAGAAATGCCGTTGAAAAGGATTGTGCCGGCGTGCCGGGAAAGAGGGAGACACATCCGCGTCTCCCTGCAGCGCACGCGTGGCGAAAGGTGCCGATCTGAATCAATAACCTGGATAAGGCAGAATCCTCCACCTCTTCTCGTAAATTATTCGATTATTACGGATACCGGGTTCCTGACGTCCGTCCGCAGTTTCTCTCACCCGTTCCGCCCGTGCGGGTTACGCTTTCTTTTCTTCTTTCTTTTCTATCAACGGGGCATCCTGCCCCTCTTTCATCGCCTTTTTAAACTCCCTGATGCTCTTGCCGAGTCCCGCGCCAAGCTCGGGGAGCTTCCCCGGGCCGAAGATGATCAATACGATCAGCAGAATCAGGATCAAGTGCATCGGTTGAAACAAGCCTTCCATATAATAAAACTCCTTTATTTCTCCCTTTTTCAATCTCGAACAATAGTAAAGCTACACCCCGACGACGAACACCGGGCACGGCGCGCGGTCTATGACTTTCTCGACGATGTGATCGCCGAAGAGCCTGCTCAGGATGTTTTTTTTCTTTTTCGACCCCATGATGATGAGGTCGCACTTCTCCTCCTGAGCCACTTCGACAATCCTGTCCGGTACATCCCCCGCTTCCAGCCGTGTCTTGACCAACGCCCCTTCGGCCTCCGCAATCTTATTGATTTCTAAGACAGCCTTTGTGCCGCCGTCATCCAGCACGTCGCTCAGGTTCTTGATGCCCGTCAGGTTCAAATCGCCCTCGTACGGCGGAACAACCTTTACGACCGTGATCCAGGTCTTTTCGTCCTGGGCGAGTTTAATGCCCTGCTTCAGGACCTCCTTTGACCCGTTCAACGCGATAAGGACTTTTCTATAGCCTTTCATAATAATAACTCCTTAATGCCTGAAGGCGGACAAGCTGCCAGCTTGCGAGCCTTCCGCTACTTCGCGATCAATATCGGGCACGACGCCTGTGCGATTACCCGCTCCACCGTGCTCCCCATGATCGCCTTGTTCACACCGCGCCAGCCGTGGGTTCCCACGACGATCGCGTCGTGCTTCATCGTGTCCGCAATTTCCACGATCTTGTCGCTCGCGTAGCCTTCCTGGACCACGGCCTTGATCTGCACTCCGAGTCCGGCCGCAACCGTTTTCGCTCCGGCAACGATCTTTTCCGCTTCCTGGTACAAACTCTTGTTGACGGACTCGGTCTTGAAGAAGTCCATCATCTCTTCATAGCGGGGGATCACGTAGAGAACCGAAACCTCCGAGCCGTCGGACTTCGACAACGCGCATGCTCGGGTCAATGCCGTTTTACTCGACTTCGACCCGTCGTAGGGGACGAGAAGAGAATGGTACGCACCCGCGCACTGCGTGCACGGTTTTTTTACGACCAGGACGTCGCACGGCGAATTCAGGATGACCTGCGCCGTGACGCTGCCCATGAGCAGCCGTTTGAGTCCCCTCCTGCCGTAGGTGCCCAGCGCGATAAGATCGGCCTTCTTCCCCAAGGCCACGTCCACGATTACCTCGGGCGGCTCTCCCTCGCAGATGATGGACTCGACGTTCCCGTTCAGGCCCACTTCTGTCTGCAGGCTCTTTCGCGCCGCCAGGCAGAGGTGCTTTCCCAGTTCGAGCCGCTTTTCAATCTGGGACGGGAGGATCGCGAACTCCTCCTTGTCGAAGTACACCGCATGCACCAGGTACAGAGTGCCGGCCTTCTCCTTGACGCGAAGGGAAGCTTCCTTGAGCGCCGCCTTGCTCGGCAACGACTCGTCATATCCGACAACAATGGTCTTATACATGATTAATGTGAGCCTCCGCCTTTTCTGAACACCATGCCCACGCCGAAACCCGCGGCCAAGGCGATGCCGACCGAGAGAATGCCATAGAAGGCCGCTTTGTTCTTTGCCATGGTCGCGAGCGTCTTGACCATTCCGACCTGCGCCACGTTCACCTTGGTTTCCGCCTGTTCGACGACCTTGTTGTTCTTTACCGCATAGACAGTAATCAAATAGTCGCCGGGCGCCGCCTGGTAGGGCCAGTCGGTCAGAATATAATACTCCTGCCGGCCGTCCTCTTTTGTCGCTGTCTGTATTTTCCCGGATGAAGTGGCGTATACATTGGAATCTTCCTTGTATCTTACAAACTCATTAAACCACTTGGCCTTCTCTTCCTCATTGGCAACCGGCGTTACATCAACATGCTTCTCCAGAGCGGGATATCCTAGGGTGTACTTTTCCATCTCGTCCGGGCTCAGAATATCGTCCAGCTTTCTTGTGCTGTGGACGGCATAGAAATTCGGCGAGTGCTCGAAATTGAGCATTCCCACGTTCATCCACAGTAGCCCGCCGACCTTCCCCTTTTTTTTCATGACATGATGGCCCTCGTGATCGGCCATTTTAATGACCAAGTCGACGCCCGGGTCGGCTTCTCCCTTGATGCTCACCGAACTGCCGTGGTAGAAGAAGTCGATGCTGATGTGGTCGTGGTTTGCCTTGGCCGTGAGCATGGCCGATGCCGGTCTGGCGCTGACAAGCTGAAACAGGGAAAACAAAAGCATAAGCAAGACTGCGCCTAGGAATCTCGCACTGCCGAAGAATCTGGCATAGTGAATCACGAACGAATGAACAGGGATATGCATTAATGGCCTCCTACCTGGGAGATGAATAATGACGGAGTAAGCGTCAAGTCAAAAATGATTTTTACGGTCACAACCAGCACGAT
>JBLMWN010000003.1:0-13629 GCA_050257255.1 Betaproteobacteria bacterium
TTCACCGGTTCTGACTTGCCGCCCTCAACCTTGAATACGGACTGCGGGCACATATTCGCGCAGGTTCCGTCTCCGTCGCACTTGCCCTTGTCGATAGTCACCATGTACATCCTGTCTGTATCCTCCTTCATAGAAAGTATAAAACCACAAGCGCTTCAATATTACCCATACGGGCGAAGAAAATCAACCATAAAGTTACTGAAAACTAAAAATGTTCATCCAGCCGGAGAATGTTCCTATCTAGCGTTATAATAATTAAGTATTAGCGAACAAATTGAAGCTATAGGAAAGGCATGGTTAAATTTAATGGAATCAATCAGTTGTCCATGGGAAACGGTGAGAGTGACGCATATGAAATCGGCAAATCCGTGGTCTTTGTGTTATAGGGAGATCGTCCGCAGCGCCCAAAAACTTGTTTATGCTTTTAAACCATGTTCCCCATTCCGTGTCACATATATACGGTACCGACTAGACAATGGAAGGAGGTGAAATAAAATGAAAAAGGTTATTGCCCTTTTCACAGCGATTGCATTTGCTCTTACCTTGGGTGTAGCATTTGCGCAGGAAAAGACCCAGGCGCCGGCAGCCCCCGAGAAGAAAGAAGCAAAAGCACCGGCAAAAAAGAAGCATGCAACTAAGCATGCAAAGAAGAAGGCCGCCAAGAAGGAAGAAACTGCGGCCCCGGCCACTTCAGCAACGAAGTAGTTACACCCATACCGCCAATTCATTATTCGAGGCGGAGGTCATGCCATTTTCGATGCGCCAAATGGCGATAGAGCAGGCGGAGAAATCCGCCTGTTTTTTTTTATTTTACTAATTTATCAACCCATGATCTGATCAAGTTCCTAACATTCCAACGAGCTTGCTACATCTGATCTTGACTTGCTAATTCTGGTTGAAATCTGTATGTTTTAAATATATTTAATACAGGACGTTCAGTTATAACTATCAATAGTCTATGAGGTTGTTGGCCGCTATGCTCACTCTGTCGACGAATCGCTCTGCGGAGTCAATTCCTTGCAAATAATTGAGGATACTGTTGTATCGGCCGACAGCGATACAGCGAATTGCTGTCGTCGGAACCATGGGCAGAGTGTAAACCAGACGCCCCTGCAATACTCATCCGATGAGAACACAGTGTGTGCCAACAGATCTCTTGTCGACCTGCAGGGTTTCAAACGGTTACTTGAGAGTAGTGGACAATCCATATGTCCTCCTTGTTTGAAGGGGCAACAGCTTGAACTAGTATCATGTGTTTTCGCATGTCATGATAAAACTCATTTATACGCATAAATGCAATTTCTGGTCCCATTTTTTGTCATTTTATTTCTCAGTAAAATTAAGTGGTTCCCTGAAAGAAGGTGAAATTGATTGGACCTTCCACCCGAAAATTGTGCCATTTTTAGATGAGGTGTGACAAAATACGGCACTCGAGAAGGGGCACGAAATGAAGCAAGGCAGATATAGTGAGGAGCAAATTATCAGGATACTGAAGGACAAGTATGAAGATCAAAGATCGCAGATATTTCCGGATGGAACATGAATGTTTTCAAAAGACGCAATGACCACCGCTTTCTGGATGAAGCCTATGACTTACTGAATAAGCTGTCAAGTCAAAATAACAGGAGGCCGTTCGTTCGAGTTCAATAAAAAAGGGGGCTATGCCGCTATGGCATGGCCCCTTGTGAAAGGAATCAGATCAATATCATGATTAATGCTCTATCTCTATCCCCGCCGTCTGTTCCCTCACCGACACGGCAATCTTATAGAGCGCGCTGAGGATGAGGAACCCGATGGCCCAGACGCCCAGGGTGATCAAGGCCTCGGGCATGGTCGGCCAGTAAGCGTGGACCTCTTCGAACGGGTTCGGCACGAAACCGCCGATGACGAGCCCGAATCCCTTGTCAATCCAGAGGGAAAGGAAGAGCATGACGCAGGCCATGGCAAGCAATCCTTCCTTCCTGCGCGCCTGCGGGAAGACGAGTAGCAGGAGCGACAGCACGGCGAGAACGGACGACGTCCACATGAGCGGTACGAGCTCGCTGTGGCCCTCAAGCCCCGCGTAGAGATACTTGAAAGGATGCGTATGGCCGGGGATGTTGCTGTAGTACGCGGTGAAAAACTCCAGGCCAAGGAAGAAAACGTTCGCGAACATGGCGTAGGTCACGATCCTGCCGACGGCTTGGATGGCCTCCCTGCCGGGATCGAACTTGCTCACCTTGCGCACGATCAGGGCCAGAATGATCAGCAGCGCCGGCCCACCGGCGAACGCCGATGCCAGGAACCGCGCCGCCATGATGGCGGAAAGCCAGAAGTGCCTGCCCGGAAGGCCGGCGTACAGGAACGCCGTCACCGTGTGGATGCTGACTGCCCAGGGGATCGAGAGGTAGATGAACGGCTTGATCCATTTGGGCGGCGGCACACCTTTGCGGTCCGCGCTGAGCGTGACCCATCCGATCAGAAGGTTCAGGCAGAGGTACCCGATGAGCACGACCGAGTCCCAGAACATAACGGAATTCGGCGTCGGATGAAGGACGACGTTCATGATCCTCATGGGCTGGCCCATATCCACGAAGATGAACAGGACGCACATGGTTACCGCCGCGATGGCGAGGAACTCGCCGAGGATGACAATCTTGGTGAATGTCTTGTAATCGTGCAAATAGTTCGGGATCACGAGCATCACGGCTGATGCCGCGACGCCGACCAGGAACGTGAACTGGCCGATGTACAGGCCCCACGACACGTCGCGGTGCATGCCGGTGATTCCCAGGCCGTTTATGAATTGCTGCAGGTAGAAGTACACCCCTACCAGGATAAGGGCACCGAGAAAGAACATCCATGCCCAGTATTTTTTCCCGCCTTCGAATGCTTTTTCAAGCATGCTCGTTACCTCCTATCAGATAGTAGACGACCGGACCGGTGCCCAGCTCGGGCTTGCGCCTGATGGTAAGGCTGGTCGATACGATCTTCCTGACCTCGGAATTGGCATCCTCAATGTCCCCGAAGAGGAGCCCGCCCTTGGGCGCAGCCTCTACGCAGGCCGGCATCTTGCCTGCCTGGAGTCGCTCCGAGCAGAAGGTGCACTTCTCCACCACGCCCTTGGTCCTCGTGGGATAATCCTTGTTCTCGAATTCCGGCTTGAGTGCCTTCCGGGGGTCGACCCAGTTGAAGCTTCGGGACCCGTAGGGGCAGGCGGCCATGCAGAACCGGCATCCGATGCAGCGGTGCATGTCCTGCATCGTGATCCCGTTCGTGAGCTTGAAGGTCGCCTTGGTGGGGCAGACCCGCACGCACGGCGGATTTTCGCAGTGATTGCAGAGCACCAGGAATGGCATGTCCTTGATGTGCTCGTCCATGTAAGTGTTCTCCGCACCCGGGAAGGTGCGCTCATAGGGCTCTTGCCATATCCACTTGATCTCGAGCTTCTTGTCCACGGTCCCGTCGGGGTTGCGGAAGTCCGGCACGTTGTGCGTATGGTGGCACGCATCGATGACCTTCTTGAAGTCCTCGTCGGTCTTGAACTTGCTCATGTCGACGACCATGGCCCATTTCTTCGCAACAAGCCCTTCCTTGCTCGGCTCGATCTGCGGCGGCTCCAGACCCTTTTGCCAGATCGTGTGCGTGGCCGACGCCGCCGAAGCGCCGAGTCCCAGGATGGAGGAGATGCCGGCAATCTTCAAAAATTGTCTCCTGTCCATGCTCATGATTTATTCTCCTCCTTTTCCTTCGGAACGATATGGCAGTCCCAGCAGTACGGCTTCACCGCCATGTAGTTGTGGCATTCGTCGCAGAACTTCTTTTTGTTCGAGTGGCACTGCATGCAGCCGTTCTGCAGGCTCATGTTGAACTTCTTGCCGCTTGCAGTACTCACGTACTGACGATACATCTCGCGGACGACCGAGTCCCTCCAGTTGTTCAGGAGCTGCATGTGCTCCGTCCGCATGAACGCCTTGGACTCCACGCATTCCTTTTTTCCGTACTGCTTTTCCCATTCCTGGATCGCGGGGGTGTCTGTTTTCGGTTCAGGCTTCGGATTTGCCTTCCCGATGTTGTAGTAGAACGGGAACAGGGCAAATGCCATAAAGACAGCAAGCCCGATGAGTATTTTACCGCCGTCATAGAGTTTCATTAGGCTTTTTCCTCCTTCGCTTGCGCTGATGGAAGGGGTTCACCGCGCAGGTCGGTGGTTCTCTCCTTCTCGCCTTTCATGACGAGGGCGTTCGCAACGAGCTCGTGGAGGCCGCAGACGTTCACGCTCGGCACCCAGTAATCCATAAGGGCCTTGAGCGTCGCCCGGTCGATGGCGCAGATGTTAGCGAGCATATTGACACCGTAGTGTTCCTGCACAAACTTGACCGCGTTGGCACGGGGGAACCCGCCCTTCATCCTGAGGTCCATGTCTTCCGAGGCGTTCAAGCCCGTGCCGCTGCCGCAGCAGAAGGTCTTTTCGCGGATCGTGTCCTCGGGCATCTCGACAAAATGGTTGACGACATTCCGGAGAACATACCGCGGCTCTTCCAAAAGGCCCATGCCGCGCGAGGTGTTACAGGAATCGTGCCACGTAACCGTGAGATGGTCGTTCCGCTTCGGATCGAGCTTGAGCTTGTTGTTCTTGATGAGGTCGGCCGTGAATTCGGCGACATGGACCATCTTCATGGATTTCGCCTGTTCGAAGACCGTGCCGGTGATCGGCGATTTCGGGACTTCGAGGAAGTCCGCCGGCCCGTTCCAGGTGTCCATGTACTGGGAGAGGACGCGCCACATGTGACCGCACTCTCCTCCGAGTATCCACTTCACCCCGAGACGCTTGGCTTCCGCGTAGATCTTCGAATTCAGCCTCTTCGCCATTTCGTTCGATGTGAAGAACCCGAAGTTACCCCCCTCGGAGGCGTAGGTGCTCCAGGTGTAGTCGAGGCCCAGTTCCTCGAACAGCATCATATAACCCATACAGGTGTACGTTCCCGGGTCGGCAAACAGGTCGCCGGAAGGAGTGACAAACAAAATTTCGGCGCCCTTGCGGTTGAACGTGGGTTTGATCTTTTTGCCGGTGACGGTCTCGATGTCGTCCAGCATGTATTCGAGGTTGCCCACGATCGTGTGCGGCTCCAGACCCAGATGATTGCCTTTCATGTAGCAGTTCGAGACGGGACCCGCGATCCACTCAATGTTCAAGCCAAGCAGATTGAGAAGCTCTCGACCGATGATCGTTATCTCCGCCTGGTCGATCCCGTAAGGGCAAAAAACCGAGCAGCGTCGGCACTCGGTACACTGATAGAAGTAATACCACCACTCCTTCAGCACGTCGAGCGTCAACTCGCGGGCACCGGCCATCTTGCCGAAGATCTTTCCGGCCAGGGTAAACTCTTTTCGATAAACCGAGCGGATCAGTTCAGCCCTGAGCACCGGCATGTTCTTGGGGTCGCCGGTGCCGATGAAGAAGTGGCACTTGTCCGCGCAGGCTCCGCAGCGCACGCAGATGTCCATGAAGAGCCGGAAGGATCGGTACTTTTCGAGGCGCTCCGCAATCCCCTCGAGGAGGATCTGCTTCCAGTTCTCGGGCAGTTTCCAGTCCGCGTCCGCTGGTCTCCAGTCTCGCGGGTTCGGGAACCCGACGATCTCGAGGCTCTTCGGCTTGACCCCATGGCAGAACATGCCCTCTTTGAACACAACGGGCGTTTCCATCCATCCCGTTTTGGGCGGCGTATAATCGACTTTCGCTAATTCTTCTGGTTTCGGAAGTTTCGCCATGATTACTCCTTTTCTACCGGCAAGCCGGCATCTTTCATCTTGGCCCTGAAGTCATTTTCATACTCTTCGTAGGTGTGAACATGGACTGGATAGTTCCAGGGATTGATATGCCGCTTCACGCGGCTGGTGTTCGCCAGGACGCGGGTGGGGCTCATGAAAACGCCGCCCAGGTGCACAAGCTTGCTGAACGGGAAGTAGGCGAACAGGGAACAGAGCAGAAACAGATGGATATAGAAGATAGCGCCGATCCCCTCGGGAACAGACGGTTTGAAGCTGACCAGGCTCATCGCGAGCATCTTCACGCTGACGATGTCGGTTTTATAGAAGTATCGCATGAGCACGCCGGTGAGTCCGATACCGAGGATTAAGAAGAGCGGGATGTAATCGTTGATCAGGGATATATAGCGCATCTGAGGCAGGCTGATCCTCCTGACGAAAAGATAGGTAACCGCCCCGAGAAGAAGCACATCGGTAATGTACAGGAGCGGCACGCCTATCTGAAGGAAGCTGTCAAGTCCTTCGACGAGCTGCACCGCTGCCGGCACCTGCTGCGTAAAGAACCGAAGATGCCTGATCAATATGATGAGAAAAGACCAGTGGAACGCCAGGCCTGCGGCCCAGAGCCACTTCGCCTCGCCGTAGGTAAGCTGCTTCCCGTCCCGCAGCTGCGTCTTCAGGTTCCTGAAGAGCGAGCGGAAAAAAAGGACTTCGAGGGCCATCCTGCCCCAGACGCCGAGTAAGCCGGAGGGATTCTCCAGCTTGCTATGCTTGATCCAGGAGAATGACTTCTGCTGTCCGCAGGTCGTGGGAATGCGGAATGGAACCGGCGAGCTGCCCCACTTGAGGACGCGGAAGATCATGCCTGCGACGAAGACGACAACAGCCACGTAGGGGAACACCACCCCGAACAGGACCTGGGCATGCGCCGCTTCCACCCCCGCATAGGCAACCAGTACAAGGAACAGTACTACGATGAATGAAAATAAGGCTTTCATTTCGTTACCTCGTTTCGTTTAAGGTTAGCAGCACCGGCGTTTTCGCCCGATTGTTAATCCTGGTCATCGACAATGAGCTTCGCCTGCTGCAATAGCCTGAAGGTCATGTTTCGTGCTTCATTCGCCTTGAGTTCGTAGATCTTTTCCCGGCACTTCATGTAGATGTCAAAGGAGAAGAGGGCCAGGTCATCTATGGCTGCGTCAAAAGCCGCCAGTTCCTCGGCGATTCCCTGCTGCTGGAGAATCTCGATTCCGAGCTCCTGCCGTACGATCTTCTTAAGCTGGAAGACGAACGCAACGGCCTCGGAAGGCGTAAACTCCTGGATCGCCCGGATCCTGACAATGCTGTCGAGAAAAGCCGATACCTTGTCGAGGATCACTCCCTGGAGCAACGCCTCGAAAAGGCCCTCCAATCCCTCGGCGAGGTTGTAACCGACGGGATTTGTAAACTGTGCCTTTTTCTTCTTTAAAAAACTTGACGTATTGTCCGGATAGGTATCCGCAACCTCATCGAACCATTTTTTCAGAATTACGGATTTTTTTTCAGTGAGCTCTTTCTTAAGATTCATATCCATAATGCAAATTCCACAATGACGCTCGCAGCGCGGCGGGGCATCATGAGCTAAAAGAACAACAAATGCTTCACCGATTCCATTTCCTTTTGGATGTCGGCGAAGGATACGAATTTCGTTTTGAGTTCGCCCCCGATTTCCTCGGCGTCGGTGATCATCTGATCCTCTTTCAGGCCGAGGCGGTCCATGTCTTCCTTGCATACCCAGATCGGCATGTCGATGAGCAGGCTATTCTTGATGTGGCTTTCGGTGCTGGTAACGCCGTAGAGCTTCATGGCCTGCTGGCTCTTAACCGCGTTGAGCACGCCGTCGCCGACGAACACGACGGTCGGGACGACGGAATCCCCTTCGTCCATGTAGATCTCGGCTGTCTGGCTTGCAATCGCATGGGTGAGCGCAAGACGGGGGTTTTCACTCTTGTACGGCGGTCTCTGCACAATGAACAGTAATTTTACGGCACCCATTTACTCACCTCCGATGTGAAGCAGCTTGTCGGTCTTCACCGTTTTCGCCAGGTACCAATCCATACTGGCGCGTTTCATTCCCTGCGGGGTATCTTCTTTATGGTAGCCCCTCGCTTCGGCACAGGCCTCGCACACGGTAATCTCCATGCCCTTGCCAATCAGCTCCATCATCTTTTTTTCATTGTGCGAGTAATCTTTAAATGACTTCTGCCCCTTCTTGGCCATCATCACGGCGTTGCCGGACAGCCACATGTTCACCTTGTGGCCCTTGGCAATCGCGGCATCGGCAAGCTTGAATGCAAAATCAAGCGACATCGAGCCGACCAGAGAGGGGAATACGCCTAAGGTTAATTCTCCCATTTAATCCTCCTTAAGAAAATTGACGACGCACGCGGGACGACCGTTTCATGAATTCACTCAACGACGGACGAGTGCATTCGTCGTCCCTCGTCTCTCGTCCCTCGCCGTTCTGATCACTAGAGCCAGGCCGATTTCTCGTACTCATTCATAATCAAGTCTACGATGTCACCATAACTCACGACCTTAACCTTCGAGTTGACGTTGGCCGCAGTGTACCCTCGGGTCTCCAGGTCATCCGATAAGGCATAGTACGTTGCTCCTGCTTTGGACAGCACGGGAGATTCTTTCCCGTTTTCCTTCACGACGGCATGGTAGATGCCGTTTTCCACGAGGATGATTCCCAGCTTATCGGCCTTCATTCTCTCAAGGGTGTCTTCCGTCCTTCTCCAGTCGCTTAAAAAAACCGCTAACTTCATCGTCTCACCTCCCCAGAGTGCTGTTCAAGATAAAAAAACAGGGGATAATTTTTTAAACTATCCCCTTTATATATGCTGGTCGGTTACCGCATTAAATCTCGGTAACCGTAATGGCCTGCTGCGGGCAGTTCTCAGCGCAGGTCAGGCAATTGATGCACTCGGACATATTCACCGGCTCGGCCTTGCCACCGTCAAGTTTGAAAACGGACTGCGGGCATACGTTCACGCAGTTGCCATCGCCGTCGCACTTGCTCTTGTCGACCGTTACCATGTACATGGTGGTACCTTCCTCCTCTACTTTGGATACGCCCGTTCCGCCTCCCGCGCTCTCGAGGACACAACCCGGGTCTTGTGTGCCACGAGCATATTTATAGTGTCCGCCACGCTCAATTTTCAGCCGTGTCGCCGAACAAGTCTATCAGCGGGATCACGCAAGGAATCAACTCCAAACGAGATTGATATACGGGCGACTATACGCAGCCGGTCGGCTTCGGGAGGCCTGCAATTTTACAGGCTTGCTTTGCCGGGCCGCCCGGGTACAGCTCATAGAGATACTTGGTGTTGCCCTTATCCGGACCAAGCTTCTTGCCGATTTCCTTCACCAGGATCTTGATCATCGGCGCGATCTGATACTGCTTATAGTAGTCGCGGAGGAAATTCACGACCTCCCAGTGCTGGTCCGTCATCTGGATCCCTTCCACTTCTGCGAAGTAGTTGGCGACATCCAAATTCCAGTCGTCCAGATTGGCCAAGAATCCGTCCTCATCCACTTCAATAGTCTTCCCTTTTACTGAAATCGTTCCCATTGTTTCTGTCCCCTTTCGTTAATTATGTTCGGGCGCCTCATGAGCTCCCTCATCTGTTGTTTCCCTGTTTTGCCCTTGCAACCGTACACTTTTTTCGGAAAATCAGAAGTGCAGCGATCACGCTGGTTTCCGTTTTACTTTAATAATATAAAGCCGTCCGTAGCCGTCCATAAAGCCCTTGCTGATTCCGGTAGAACGGTGTGTCCGCACGTCGTAATTTAACACCGCATCCTCGTAATCTTCTCCGGCAATCATCTCGGACAGATCTTTTGACAACTTCTCCGCTGCCAAGCCGAGAGCCTGCATCATTACTTCTCCAACGTTCTTGCTCGTCGGATCGACGATGTAGATCGCTCCACAGGCGCTGCACGTGCCGCCCAGCACGTTTTCCATGGCGCTTATCTCGATCGTAGCCGGCCGCTTAAGTTTGCTGCCGCAAAAAGGACAGGTCGGCTCGAGGCTTTCTCGTGTTTCCGACCTCACGGCCTGACCTGCATTTTCTGACCGCTGACCCTATTGCGGCGCTCTCGGGCCATTCGCACCATGGCCGGCGCCCACTGTGGTGTGGCAAGGGCGTGGATATGAGTGTAAGAGCCCAGTACGTTTTTGTAGATGATGCCGTCTCCCCTGCCGTCTATCCCGGAACCCCGTTCCACATGATACGCCATTGGAAGGTGTTCGTCAATCTGTGTAACCCGTGAATAATGGAACTCATGCCCGCGAATGCTGACTCCCTTGTCAAGGAACAGGCCAGCGCTGGACGTTAAAACGCTATATCCATGCGCCTGCGGCCTTTTTTCGAGCACGAAATCGAGCGGCAGCACCGCGGTCATGGGATAACGTTCTCCAGCGACCAAGAGACTTCGACCGAGATAAATCAGGCCGCCGCATTCAGCATAAACAGGCAACCCGTTTTCTGCAGCGGTTCTGAGCGAGGCACAGAAGCTCTCATTCGCCGCCAGTTCCGCAGCCTGGGTTTCCGGAAATCCGCCGCCGATATACAGGGCATCAATATCGTCAGGAACCGCCCTGTCTCCCAATGCATTTATTTCTTTGAGGACCGCCCCGTGCCGTTCGAGCTCTTCCATATTGTCGGGATAGTAGAACTGAAAGGCCCTGTCCCGGATTACGCCGATAACGACCGGCTCCTCTTTCTCGAAGCGGTACACTGGTTTCTTGCTTCCTGCGATCTCGATCGCGGGAGCAGCACAAGCAACGTCCCATAGCGCATCTAAATCGAGGTATTGTAAGGCAACAGCGGCTGAAGCCTGAATCGCCTGATCTACTTCAGGATGTTCGTGGAACGGCGTCAGTCCCATGTGCCGCTCGGGAAATTCACCGTGCCGTTGTCTGGGTACGACACCGACCACAGGGAGGCCGCTGCTCTTTGCAATGGCCTTCCTGATGACGTTTTCATGACGTACCGATGATACGTTATTGAGTATGATCCCGCCGATGACGACATCGGCATCATACCGCTGCAGCCCCAGAGCAACCGCTGCGACGGTCGCCGAAGCTTTTGTCCCGTCGATGATCAGAACAACGGGCGTTTTCAATAGCTTAGATAATCGGGCCGTGCTAAAGGCCCCCGACTCGTCTACACCGTCGTAGAGCCCGCGGTTACCTTCGATCACCGCCACACCAGCTCCGATCGTATGTTCGGAAAAGGACCGGGAAATGCTTTCCTGCTCCATCATGAAGAGATCGAGATTGTAGCATGGTCTGCCTGCTGCAACCCCGAGCCACCCCGCATCGATAAAATCCGGTCCTTTTTTAAAAACCGCAACCTGTCTGCCCTTGTTCCGCCAGGCAGTTATGATACCGAGCGAGAGGGTCGTCTTCCCCAATCCCCCTCGTGTGGCTGATATTACCAGCCTCGGGACAGCTGTCATCAGGGGTTGGCCGAACCTTCCTTGTGAGGAATTTCGATGAAGCTTCCACCGAAGTAGGAATAGACCAGCTTTCCGCCCTCGATCAATTCGCGGACGGCGGCCTTGATCTCATCCCGGCTTGCTCCCTCTGCTTCCATAGCCTTGTTGATGTCGCCGGCTTTCAGTTTCTTTTTCCCCTGGTTTTTTTCGACCAGTTCATAAATTTTTTTCTGCAGTTCAGCAGCGTCCATGCTCTTCCTCCAGTCTTATTGTCCACCGAATGAGAAAACCGGCCCCGGTCACGCACCGGGGCCGGCTTGACATTATACCACTATTCCCATTTGAAGGTGGGGGCCATTCTGTACGACTCGCGTGCAAAGGTGAAGTCATCGATGTGCTGATAGGTGAACGGAAGACCCGTGAGCTTGAAGAAACGCTCCCAGCCGATGCGGTCAATCCACTCGCCCATGCGCTCGTGCTTGTTCGCGTTCTTGGCATAGACTTCGACAAGGTGCTTCACCGCCTCCACGACCTCGGGCCAGCGGGGCGGATTGTTCGGGAGATACGGGATGACAAGCTTCGACATGCGAGGATTGCTGCGGGCATTCGACACCTTGCCACCAACCCAGATGGAGATGCCGTCTCCTGTGGCATCGGCCAGCGGGAGCGAGGGACACATCGTGTAGCAGTTGCCGCAGTACATGCAGCGCTCTTCCTTGATCTTCACCGACTTCGTGGCCGGGTTCGGGGCGATGGCGCCCGTGGGGCAGGACGCAATCGTCGTCGGGATCTCGCACTGATTAGCGAGCGTCGCCTCATTGACCTTCGGCGGCTTGCGGTGAACACCGAGGATCGAGATATCGGAACAGTGCACGGCACCGCACATGTTCAGGCAGCAGGCCAGTGCGATCCTGACGCGGGCGGGCAGCGTTTTACTGCTGAAGTATTCATGAAGCTCGTCCATGACGGCCTTCACAACACCCGACGCGTCTGTGGCTGGGGTGTGGCAATGGATCCAGCCCTGGGTATGCACGACGTTGCTGATGCCGTAGCCGATGCCGCCCACGAGGTGGCCGCCCTTCTTGAGCTCTGCCTGGAGCGCGTCAACTTTTCCTTTTTCAGGGAAAAATTCGACGTTGTGGCGGGTCGTCCAGCGAAGGTATCCGCCGCTGAACTTCTCCGCGATCTCGCACATCTCGCGGACGAAGCTGGTGCTTACGAGACGCGGGCTCGCCACGCGGACCGTGTACAGTTCATCGCCGGTCTCGGAGACGTGCTTCATAGTGCCCTTGCTTAATACTTCGTGATATTTCCACTTCCCGTAGTTCTTCGCGATCACGGGGGGCAGGAATTTATGATAATCAGGAGCTCCAATATCTGTTATTCTCTTCGGTTTATCAGCCATTATAGGTTTCCCTCCTTGGAATTATTCTTAAAGGACCGATTACTTCACTTCCTCTGCCTTCCAGAACACGTACGGGTTCGTCCTCGGGGCCTTCACCATCTGCGGCACCGGCGGCAGTCCAACTGACTCGAGGAATGACCTCATGCCCATGCGGTCTACGAGTTCGCCGATACGCTCGCGGTTCTTGCCGTGCTCATCCCACCATTCCCACATCTTGCGGATAAGGTCTTCGAGGTTATCATAGGGCGCTTCGAGCTTCATGAAGGGGACCATGACCCAGCTCATGAGTGCGCCGGTCACGATCGGAGCCTTGCCGCCGAGCATGATGGTGGCGCCTTTCTCTTTGCCGGGCCGCAACGCCTTCGGCATGCGGTTGATACAATTCATGCAGCGGGTGCAGTCCTTGTCGTTGATCTTGAGGGCGCTGCCGTCCCAGCTCATGCACTTCGTCGGGCACATGTCGGTCACTTCGGTCTTGATGTCCATGCTCTTGGCGTAATTCTTCACCTCCGCAGCATCGATCCGGATGTTGTCCTTCCAGGTACCAATGATGGACAGGTCGGCGCGCGCTATGGACGCAGTGCAGTCGTTGGCGCAGCCGGAGACCTTGATCTTGAACTTGTAGGGGAATGCCGGACGATGGAGCTCATCCTGGAACTTCCGGGTGAAGGCATCGCAGATGTCCATTGCGTCGATGTTCGAATATTCGCAACGGGACATGCCCACGCAGCAGCTCGGGGTACGGAGACAGGAACCGGAACCGCCGAGGTCCCATCCTTTTGCCGTTACTTCGGCAAAGATCGGCTCGAGCTTGTCGGTCTGAGTGCCGAGGAGGACGAGGTCACCGGTTGATCCGTGCATGTTCGTCAGGCCGCTGCCGTACTTGTCCCATATATCCATAATCTCGAGGAGCGCACTCGCCTTATAATAGAAGCCGGCGGGCTGGTTGATACGAACGGTATGGAAGTGTGCCACGCCCGGATATTCTT
>JBLMWN010000004.1:0-25995 GCA_050257255.1 Betaproteobacteria bacterium
GTGGTGGCATCGGCAATCGTGAAGGGCACATCGAGGATCCGCGCCAGCGTCTGGGCAAGAAGGGTCTTGCCTACGCCCGTGGGGCCTATGAGCAGGATATTGCTCTTCTGGAGCTCCACCTCGTCGCCGATCTCCTGCTGGATGCCGATACGCTTATAGTGATTATGCACGGCCACGGACAGTATCTTCTTGGCCCGATTCTGGCCGATAACGTATTCATCGAGCGTGCGCTTGATCTCTGCGGGCTTCGGCAGGCGGGGGATCTTAGCCTCCTTGGCCTCTTCCCACTCCTCGGCAATGATCTCGTTGCACAGGTCTACGCACTCGTTGCAGATGAAAACCGATGGTCCCGCGATGAGTTTCTTTACCTCGTCCTGCCCCTTGCCGCAGAACGAACATTTGAGCGGGGTTGTATGCTCTTTTTTCTCCGTCATATGATTCCTTCTCCTTTACTTCTCCTTTGCGAGGCGGGGCGCTTTCTTCTCAATGACTTCGTCGACGATTCCATACACCTTCGCGTCGTCCCCGGACATGAAAAAGTCACGATCCGTGTCGGTCTGAATCTTCTCGATCGGCTGGCCGGTGTGGTTTGACAGAATCTTGTTCAGGGTATCCTTCATTTTCAGCATTTCCTTGGCGTGGATCTCGATGTCCGTAGCCTGCCCCTGGAATCCGCCCATGGGCTGGTGGATCATGATGCGGGCATGCGGCAATGAAAACCGCTTCCCGCGAGTGCCCGACGCCAGAAGCAATGCGCCCATGCTCGCCGCCTGGCCGATGCAGATGGTAGAAACCGGAGACTTAATATAATTCATAGTGTCGTAGATCGCCAGCCCAGCCGTCACGATGCCGCCCGGAGAGTTAATATAGATGTAGATGTCCTTGTCCGGGTCGTCGGCCTCGAGGAAGAGGAGCTGTGCGATTACGGTGTTCGCTACGATATCGTCTATGGCCGTTCCGAGGAAAATGATTCTGTCTTTGAGCAACCGGGAGTAAATGTCATACGCCCGCTCTCCCCGGCTTGTCTGTTCAACAACGATGGGAATTAACGACATGACTAATCCTTTCTTTGTATCAATTATAACTCTTCTTTGCCCGGGAAAGCAAGAGACTGAGGGTCTTTTCCCGCATGAGAGACGCCCGCAGATTGTCCAAGCCGCCTTCGAGCGATTCATAGTATTTCTTGACCGCGTCGACGGTCTGGCCCGCGCTCCGCGCCATCACCGCAAGGGCTGAGTTGACCTCCTGGTCTGTTACCTCGATCTTTTCTTTTTCAGCAATCACATCGAGGAGCAGGATCCCCTTCACCCGCTTCTCTGCCAGGTCCCTGTTCTCTGCCCGGAATTTTGCATAATCGAACGTGTTCACATCCGCTCCGCTGCGTGCCAGGCGAGTGGTCTGAGACCGCGCCATGGAATGGAGTTCACGCTCCACCATGCCCGGAGGGACATCGAACGAATGGGAGTCCACCAGCTTCGACAGCAGCGTCTCACGCTGGGCGGATGCCTGGTCATTCTTCTTCCTGATCTCGATGTCTTTCTTGATTCCCTCTTTCAACTCGGCCACGGATGCGTTGTTGCCGACGTCCTTGGCGAATTCGTCGTTCAGTTCGGGGAGCACCTTCTTTTTAATCTCTTTCAGCGTGACCGTGAACAAGGCATCTTTGCCTGCAAGGTCCTTGTTGTTGTAATCTGCCGGGAATGTTACCGCAACCTGCCGGGTCTCTCCCCGGTTCATCCCCACGAGTTGTTCTTCGAAACCGGGAATCAGGCTGTTCGATCCGAGGGACAGCATGTAATCAGCCGCCTTTGCGCCTTCGATGGGTTTCTCTTCGCGGAATCCCTCGAAGTCGATGATCGCCGTGTCGTTCTTCTCGAGCGGCCTGCCTTCCACGACTTCGAGCTGGGCATACATCTCGCGGAGGCGGTCAACGGTCTGGTTCAGCTCATCGTCGCTCACCGTGATATTCTCTTCCTTCACCTCAATGCCGTCGTACGTGCCGAGATCTATGTTCGGACGCACTTCAACGGTTGCCGTGAACGTCAGCGGCGAACCTTTTGCCAGCGCCGATACATTATCGATTTGGGGCATGTCGACCGGGTTGAGATTGTGCTCTTGCAGCGCCTTCAGATAGGATTCGGTTACGAGCCGGTGCATTACCTCGTTCCGCACCTCATCGCCGTAGTGTTTCTCGACGATGTTCTTCGGGGCCTTTCCCGGACGGAACCCGGGGATCTTGGCCTTTTTTGCCAAGTCGGCAATGGCCTTATCCATCTCTTTCGTGACGGCATCCGGTGTAACTTCGATATTGAGTTTTTTCTTTACTGTGCTGATATCTTCTACAACTGCTTTCATTATTTCATACCACCTTTGACCAAGAATTAAGAGAGTCTCACAAATTTTAAAATTCTAGAAATGCCGTGGAGTTCAAATCCGCATTCCGAAAGGCGCCCAGTAATCCGTAAACCGGGATCCCCAATCGAATCAGTTGGTGCGAGAGGGGGGACTTGAACCCCCACGGTCACCCACCAGATCCTAAGTCTGGCGCGTCTGCCAGTTCCGCCACTCTCGCTTCAGACCATAAATAATAAGAAAGCAGTGAGCATTGTGCAGCATCCCACCTTATGGATTCCTGCCCATTACCCACTGCTCCCTTGTTGTTATTCTGGTGAGCCGTGAAGGAGTCGAACCTTCGACCCGCTGATTAAGAGTCAGCTGCTCTACCAACTGAGCTAACGGCCCGTCGTAAATGATGAGAGTCCCTGGTGAAAAGCGGATTCATTATACTTATCTTTGAATCTTGTTGCAACAAAAAATTAAAAACCAAGAGAGAAAAAATAGCCAATATGTGCACGTCAGATTAACGATTTATCTCATTAATGGCGCGCCCGGCGGGATTCGGACCCACTCCGTCGCCCGTAACGGGCATCCCCAGAGGGGGCCCGCCCCCTCTGGTATCTCCCCCGAAGCTCAGGGGAATCCTCCCCCTGAAACCCCTGCGGTCGTGGGTTCTCCTGATCGAAACATCGAGACCGCATACGGCACATAATCGACATCGAATATTGATTGGCGCGCCCGGCGGGATTCGGACCCACGACCTTCGGCTTCGGAGGCCGACACTCTATCCAGCTGAGCTACGGGCGCATGTTATCGTTATAGGTTTTACGTTCTAAGTTTCAACGAAGCGCTTAAAACTCGCAACGCTTAACCGCGAATTTCACGATGTGAAATTCGTTTGGCGCGCCCGGCAGGAGTCGAACCTGCGACATCCGGATTCGAAGTCCGACGCTCTATCCAGCTGAGCTACGGGCGCAGTGTTGCGAATGATACGCCTCAGAAACAATGAGACGGCCAGTACGGCCGTCTCCATAAAATGGGGTGAGCGACGGGGCTCGAACCCGCGGCCACAAGGGCCACAACCTTGTGCTCTACCAGCTGAGCTACGCCCACCATGTTATTATTTCAGACTGCGGACCCCGGCTTACGGTTACCGGGCGTTTCGGAATGCGGAATCAGTGCTCATTTTATAGTTTCGATTGCGATTTGTCAACAAACAATACGAAATCCGCATTCTATTCCATTGGTGCGCTGAAGGGATTCGAATCCCTGACCCGTCGCCCGTAAAGGGCCCCCAGCGGGGGTCTGTCCCCTGAGTTCAAAGGGCTGCGCCCTCAAATCCGCAATCTACAATCCGCAAGTGAATGGCGCGCCTGAAGGGATTCGAACCCCTGACCCGTCGCCCGTAAAGGGCTCCCCAGCGGGGGCCCGCCCCCTCTGGGATCTCCCCCGAAGCTCAGGGGAAGCCTTCCCCTGAAACCCCTTGATCAGGGGTCGGCAAAAAAATATTATTGGCGCGCCTGAAGGGATTCGAACCCCTGACCCACAGCTTAGAAGGCTGTTGCTCTATCCACCTGAGCTACAGGCGCAATCTAGGTAAAATGGTCGGGGCGAGAGGATTTGAACCTCCGGCTTTCTGCTCCCAAAGCAGACGCGCTACCGGGCTGCGCCACGCCCCGAAGTACTTCGCTACTGAATACCCCTGACACGCAGGCCTTATAATACTCAGACTCCTACTCAATGTCAAGCCCCGAAAGACAACAAAATCACACGGTTCCGCGCCTGATATGATCTTTTCAACGAAACTCTCGTTCTTATTTGATCGCTGTATATCTTAAGATTGTTCTTCCCCGGGTCAAGCGCCGCGTATCTGCAATAGAAGCAGTTTTCCCGTTTTGGCGCAGACGAAATGATACCGCTTTTCCCTTGAAATAGCGCACATTTTATACTATGATTGACGCCATGGAAGAGCGAATCGGATCGGTAATAAGGTTTTTCGATAAAACCTCCGTCGCCGCGGTGAAGCTTGATTTCCGCGACCGCTCCGTCGGAGACACGATCCGCATCAGGGGAACCGCCACGGACTTACCCAGAGGATTAAGGATCTGGAGTTCGACCACCAGCCGGTCCAGAAAGCTACGCGCGGCCAATTCACTGACATCAAGCTCTTGCAGGCTGCAAAACCCTTCGATCTCGTTTACAAGGTCACCGGATAGATAGTCGGAACATGCTCACCTACATTTTAAAGCGAACGCTCCTGATAATTCCCATCTTCCTCGGCATCACGGTTCTGAGCTTCGGAGTCATGCGCCTGGCTCCTGGCGGGCCCGCTGAGGCGCAGATGGAGTTCTCAGCCAAAGCCTCTGCCGAGGCACGGGAACGCCTGCGCAAGCTCTACGGCGCCGACCAGCCGTTTTACAAACAGTACGCCACATGGCTCAAGAAGTTTATGACCCTCGACTTCGGCGAAGCTTTCGCCGACGGCCGCAAGGTCAAAGACAAGATACTCGAGCGCCTCCCGATCACGCTCACCATCAATCTCCTCTCTCTCGGTCTTATCCTTCTGATCGCCATACCCATAGGCATCATGTCAGCGACGCGACAGTACTCGCTCCTCGACCGATTCACAACCATCTTCGTTTTTATCGGCTTTTCCACGCCTTCGTTCTGGCTGGCGCTCCTGCTCATTTATCTGTTCGGCGTGCAATGGGGCGTGCTCCCGATATCAGGCATCCAGAGTCTGGATACAACAGGCCTCACGTTTTGGGGCAAGCTCGCGGATGAAGCCCGGCATTTAACGCTTCCAGTCTTAGTCTCAGCCTTCGGCGGCCTTGCAGGATTCTCACGGTACGTCCGAAACAACATGCTCGAGGTGATGCGCCAGGACTACATCCGCACTGCCCGGGCCAAGGGACTTCCCGAAGGTGTCGTGATTTACAAACACGCGCTGCGGAACGCACTTATGCCGGTGATCACCATTCTCGGTCTCGCGCTTCCCGGCATTATCGGGGGCAGCGTTATCATGGAGACAGTTTTCAGCATCCCCGGCATGGGGCAGCTTCTCTATCAGGCGGTTTTCTCGCGGGACTACAATCTCGCCATGGGAATACTGGTACCAGCAGCGTTCCTCACCATGCTCGGCAACTTCCTCGCTGATATTGCCTATGCGTTCACGGACCCGAGGGTAAGACTTCGTTAACGCGGATTGCGGAATTCGGAATGCGGAATAAAGAGAATCCAGGGGGCTAAAATGAACAACACAGAATCATTTGCCGCGCAAACCCTTTATTATCTCATGAAGAACAAACTCGCGGTCATCGGCGGGATACTGGTCTTGCTCGTCTTCGTATTTTCAATATTTGCGCCCCGTTTTGCCCCTTACGATCCATCTCAAATCGACATCAAAAATATTCTTGTCGGACCGAGTTTGTCCCATCCGCTCGGCACGGATGACCTCGGCAGGGATGTTCTCTCGCGCATGCTCTGGGGAGGCAGAATTTCGCTTGAAGTGGGCTTTATTGCAATAGGCATCGCCACGATCATCGGCATCATCCTCGGATCGATCGCGGGATACTACGGCGGCTGGATCGACAGCGTGATCATGCGAGCCGTGGACATCATGCTGAGCATCCCGACGATCTTCCTGGTACTTGCCGTCATCGCCATCCTGGAGCCGAGCATCATCAACATCATGGTCGTCATCGGCCTCACAAGCTGGATGGAGCCGGCCCGGCTCATCCGCGCGGAGTTCATCTCGCTCAAGGAGCGGGAGTTCGTAATCGCAGCTCATGCTATCGGCGCTACCGACGGCCGCATTATCGCGAAGCATGTCCTTCCAAACGGCCTCTCCCCTATCCTCGTCTCCGCCACAATGGGCATCGGCGGGGCGATTCTCATTGAATCGGCGCTGAGCTTCCTCGGCCTTGGCGTTCAGCCTCCTACCCCAAGCTGGGGCAGTCTGCTCTCATCGGGCAAAGACAACATCGAGATCGCCTGGTGGCTCTCCGTCTTCCCAGGCCTCGCAATCCTCATCACCGTGCTCGGCTACAACCTCCTGGGCGAAGGCATCCGTGATGCACTTGATCCGAGGCAACGAGAGTAGAGACGTTTGGGAGCAAAAAAACCCCGTTCGATCTCGCAGATTAAGCCAGAACTTTACTAGAAACGCTGACAGGCTAAGAAATTTCTCCGGGCTATTGAAGGTACAAGACAAGAGTTGCTTTCTTCCGCCATTATCTGCCTCGCTCTCGTCCCGTTCGTCAATAAGGGTTATACTATTGTTATGACCCTGGTATTCATCGATTACACGCATCTCTACTTCACTGCAGTCGCGAAGACCGCCGTCCCACCGGTGTTAAGCGGCAAGTTTGTCCAAATCCGGAACGAGTCCACGGAATATCTCGTCTTCTCGCCCAAAGAGTTCACGAAGTACCACGCCAACATTGTTGAGCGATTCTGTTTCGACAAAGGAATCGAGGGAGGCTATGTCTCCGAGGGCAAGCGTTACGACATCTATGATCGTGCGTGGATTGTTTCCGGCGGGGGGAAATACGAAATCGACCGGTATAGAAAAACCCTGAAGCTCTACGACGACTCGATGGCCTATGGAAAATTCGACATCAAAGGCCTGAGGGAAAAGATGCTCTCTCTGCCCGAATTTTCCGCCTTCACGGTCCGAATCGAATAGTTCACTGCTGATTCTGCGTTGCTATTGCCTGCTGCTTCGCCTTCTTCTGGTTCGATCGATATCTGCCGATGGCCTTCTCGTGCGAATCGAAATCCTTTGAAAAAAAGTGGCTGCCGTCGCCCTGCGCCACGAAGAACAGATAGTCTACTTTATCGGGATAGAGCGTGGCAAGGATCGCTCCTTCGCCGGGGTTCGCGATCGGCCCCGGCGGCAGGCCCTTGTGAAGATAGGTGTTGTAGGGGGACCGCCGTCTCAGGTCACTCTTCGTGACCTTCGTGATCCACGCCTTGGTGCCGTAAACCGCGGTCGGGTCCGCCTGGAGCCTCATGCCCTTCTTGAGACGGTTCAAATACACGGCAGCAATGAGCTTGCGCTCGTACTCCACCCTGGCTTCTTTCTCGACAATCGAGGCGAGCGTGAGGATCTGGTGCTCGGAGAAACCCAGTTCCTTTGCGCGGCTCCTGTAACTGTCGCCAAACACCGCTTTGTACCGCTCGACCATCCTCTTCGGGATTTCTTCAAGTTTGATGCCCTTGGGCAGATAGTACGTGTCCGGGAACAGGTAGCCCTCCAGCGTGTCGGCTTCGATGCCCAGCGAGTGCACGTAATCCTTGTTCTTCACCAGGTTGATGAACTCCTGCGGGTCGGATATAAGCGGCGTGCCCGAGAGCGTCCAGCCGATCTGATACAGGTTATATCCTTCGGGGATCACCACCTCATACTCGATGATCTTGCCTTTGCGCAGGGAATCGAGCACATCCCACAGGCTCATGTTCGTACTCAGACCGTAATAACCCACGCGAACCTTGCGGCTGATGCCCTGGAGCCTGCCGATGATCTCGAAGTAACCGCGGTAGCGGATGATGCCCTCCTTCTGGAGGGCGGCCGATATGGCCTTAAAACTCATGCCTTCCGTCACCTGCACTTCTTTCCAGGCCTTCTCCTTGGTGGGCGGCACAAAGAGCGCAATGTAAAAATGGATAATGATAATAAGTGATGCAGTAGCAGTAAGAAACAACCACCACGGATACTTCTTTATCCATCTCCTCTTATTCCGCATTCCACACTCCGTTCACCCGGTCTGCGTCTCTCATCTCCAACGGCTGCGTGCCGACAGTTAGAGCTGTCCTGACCTCAGTATCCCGATCAGAATCCATAGCCCCAAAAAGGCTGCTATAACATACCCTATAAGGCCGAACACTGGCAAGCCAAAAAGCATGGGCCCCTGAGCCGCGTGGATAATGATGGACGACGCCACGATGATTGCCGCGGTAATGACGCTGAAGGCCAGCCGGTTGCTCGACTTGTCGATGTCCCTGATCAGGCGATGGAGATCTTCATGGTGGATATTGACCCGAACGTCGCCGTGCATGATTTTTCTCAAGGTAGCCTTGACCTGTTTGGGAAGGATCGCGAAGGCATCGGCGAATTCAGCCACGTTTTTCTTTACGTTTTGAGCGGCCCGGAGCGGGTTCCGTCTTCTCCGCACGAGCTCTGCCGCATAGGGTTTCGCCGACTCGAAATAATTGAACTCGGGATCAAGTTGTTTCAATATGCCCTCAAGGGTGATGAGCGACTTGTCCATGAGGTACAGGTTCGAGGGCAGCTTCAGCCGGTGCCGGAGAAGGATATGGCTGACGCGATCGATGTAGGCGCCGAAGTCGATCTGCTTTACCTGCATGACGTAGTAGGGTTCGAGGAGCTCGACCAAATCTTCCTTCATTTCGCGTTGGAACTTCTCGAGATCAACGGAGGTCTCGGCGACGAACCCCAGTTCCACGTACTGCCGGACGAGTGCATCGTAATCATGGTCTGCCAAGGCGAGAAAAACGGATGCAAAGTGCTCCATGTTCTCCTCGGTGACCCGCCCCATGATGCCGAAATCAACAAGACCGAGCCTGCCGTCGGGCAGCACGAAAATATTGCCCGGGTGCGGGTCTGCATGGAAGAACCCGTCCTGGAGGACCATCTTGAAAAATGCCGCGCCCCCCTTCTCGGCGAGGTCTTTGCGGCTGTAACCCTCGCGGTCGAGGCGCTCGTATTCGTCGATCCGGATCCCCTCGACCTTCTCCAGGACGAGGACCCTCTTGCTTGAAATCTCGGTAAAGACATGCGGGATGTAGAGGACCGTGCTGCCTTCGAAATTCTTCCGGAGCTGGACGGCGTTCGATGCCTCGATAAAAAAATCAAGCTCCCGTCTGATCGTACGCGCGAACTCGTCAACGATCCCCGGCACGTCATAGGGACCCAGTTCCGGGACGCGCGCCTCGAGGAGGTCGGCAAGCCACCGCATGATGCTGATGTCCCGTTCGATGATGCGCACGATATGAGGCCGCTGGACCTTGACCATCACTTCGCGGCCATCAGGGAGGGTCGCCCGGTGGACCTGGGCGATGGATGCGGCGGCGACCGGAATATCATTAAAGAACGAAAAAATACTTCCGACCGGCGCCTTCAAATCCTCTTCGATGATTTTTTTGGCTTCTGCGGAAGGAAACGGTGCAACGGAGTCCGTTAATTTGAGAAATTCGCGGGAATATTCCATGGGCAGCATATCCGGCCGGCATGCCAGCACCTGCCCCAGCTTTATGAATGTCGGCCCTAGGTCCTCAAACATAAGCCGGAGCCGCTCTGGAGCGCTTATGCGGGGGGCGAGGGAGGGGGGCTTTTTGAACGTAACGATGCGCCTGCCCAGCGAGAAGAACCGCTGCAGACCCAGCTGTTCAACGAGGTGGCCGAATCCGTGGCGGGACGCCACGGCGATTATTCGTCCAATTCGCGGGATGTCCCGGAAATGTCTTTTCCTGAAGCCGACAAGAGGCATTGGTATTGCGGAAACGTGAGCTTAGTCCCCGCCCTTCCCTTCGCCTCCTTCGAGTTTCGAGATCCGAGCGGAGAGACCCTGGACCTTCTTCTCCAGGTTTGCAAGGTCATCGCGTGTCGGGATATTGAGCTTCTCGAAGGCGGAGGCAATCGCGTCCTTGATCTTGTGGTCCACATCCTTGGTACTCTCTTCAGCCTTGGAAACCCACTCCTTGACGAGGTTGGCGCCCTCGCTCTTGGAAAGCTCCCCTGCCTTTACCAGTTCATCGATGAACTCCTTGGCCTTTTCCTGCGCACCCAGCCCTGCCAGCATAGCCTTCTTGATGACCTCTGATACCATCATGGTAGCCTCCTTAATCTGGATTATCCCGCTGCCGCATCTGTCTTTTATGCTTTCTTTATTATAGTATACAACGCATCGAGTGCCGCGTCCAGTTTTCCCGGGTCTTTTCCCCCGGATTGGGCAAGGTCGGGCTTACCCCCGCCGGTGCCGCCAAGAATGGGGGCCATCTCCTTGATAATAGTGCCGGCATGGAACCGGTTGGTCAGGTCTTTCGTGACCATGACGATCACGCTCACTTTATCGTCCTTAACCGACCCGAGCGCAAGAATGCCCGATCCGAGTTTGTCCCTGAGCTTATCGCCGAAGTCCCGCAGGTCCTTTGCATCCATGCCGTCAGCCCGCTTCGCGAGCACTTTGATGCCTTTTATGTCGCGCGCCTCGGAAATCACGTCGCTCGCCTGTGAAGACTGGAGCTTGTGCTTCATCCGGTCGAGTTCTCTTTCCGTCTCCTTGAGCTGCATCACGAGTTTCTCGATGCGGCCGACGAGGTCAGGGTCCGAAGACTTGAGCAGCTGGGCGATCTCCTGAAGGCTGTTCTCCTCTTTCTTGACCTCCTGATACGCCCGTCTGCCGGCGAGGGCTTCGATCCTTCGCACGCCCGCCGCAATGCCCGTCTCGGAAATAATCTTGAACAACCCGATGTCGCCGCTCGCTCTCGTGTGGGTGCCGCCGCAAAGCTCTTTGCTTACATCCTTGACCGTGACAACCCGCACCGTGTCGCCGTACTTTTCGTCGAACAACGCCATAGCGCCTGATGCAATTGCCCGGTCAATGTCCATGACCGTAGTCTCCACGGGGTGGTTCTCGATGATTCGTTCGTTGACCAGTTCTTCGATACGTTCTTTTTCACGCTCCGAGAGTCCCGTATAGTGCGTAAAATCGAACCGCAACCGGTCCGGAGCAACAAGCGAGCCTGCCTGTTTCACATGCTCACCCAGAACCGACCGGAGCGTCGCATGCAGAATGTGCGTTACGGTATGATGCCTGGCCGTATCAGCGCGCCCTTCTTCCTCAACTTTCGCGAGAACCGCATCTCCGGTCTTGAACGTCCCTTTCTTCACGGTACCCTTGTGAACGATGAGACCTTCAACAGGCTTGGTCGTATCGGATACCTCGAACTTTGCAGCCTCGCCCAGGAGCTCGCCCTTGTCGCCCACCTGTCCGCCTGATGCTGCATAGAACGGCGTCTGGTCCAGGACTATTTCCACCTCGTCGCTCTCACGGACTTCCGCTACCCTGCTATCTCCCTTGATCATGGCTACGATCTCTCCGCTTCCCTCAAGGGTATCATAGCCGGTAAAGACCGATTTCTTGATGCCTGCAGCCACTTCCTTGTAAACTGGCTTTACCTTTTCCTCGCCTGAACCGACCCATGCGGCCCGGGCTTTTTCGCGCTGCTCCTGCATGGCACGGCGGTATCCCTCCTCATCAAGCTCGAGGTGCGTGTCCCGGGCCATATCAGCCACCAGGTCCAGCGGGAAACCGAAGGTATCGTAGAGTTTGAACAGCACATCCCCGGGAATGGTCTTTTTGCCCGAAACCTTCAACTTTTCAACGGTGTCATTCAGAAGCGCGAGTCCGGAATCCAGCGTTGCGGCAAACCGCTCCTCCTCAAGAAGCGCCACCTTGGCGACGTGGTCGCGGCTGTCCACGAGCTCCGGATAGGCATCGCGCATCCCGTCTACGACGGAGCCGGTCAGTTTATAGAGGAACGGCTTGCTGATGCCGATGAGCTTGCCGTACCGGCTGGCGCGGCGAATGATTCTGCGGAGCACGTATCCCCTGCCCTCGTTCGATGGAAGCACTCCGTCGGAAATAAGGAAGGTCATGGCGCGAAGGTGGTCGGCGATCACCTGGTATGAGATGTCCGCCTGCTCGTCTTTGTGATAGGGCACGCCTGCCATGACGGCAATCTGCTTGATGATAGGCTGGAACAAGTCGCTCTCGAAATTGCTCCGTACGCCCTGCACAACGGCCGATAGCCGCTCGAGGCCCATGCCGGTGTCAATGCTCGGCTTCGGAAGCGGCGTGAGCTTCCCGGTCTCGTCGCGGTTGTACTGCATGAAAACAAGGTTCCATATCTCGAGGTACCGGTCGCAGTCGCAGCCCACGGCGCAGTCCGGCTTGCCGCAGGATATTTCCGCTCCCTGGTCGATGATGATCTCGGAGCAGGGGCCGCAGGGTCCCGTGTCTCCCATAGACCAGAAATTGTCTTTTTCCCCGAGACGGACGATGCGGTCGGCTGGGACTTTCGCCACTTCCTGCCAGAGCTGGAATGCCTCATCGTCGTCCTTAAAGATCGTGACCCAGAGCTTGTCTTTCGGGAGCTTCACGACGGCGGTCAGAAATTCCCAGGCGTACGCAATCGCATCCTTCTTAAAGTAGTCTCCGAAGGAAAAGTTGCCAAGCATCTCGAAGAACGTATGGTGCCGTGCGGTGTGGCCCACGTTCTCGAGGTCATTGTGCTTGCCGCCGGCACGAACGCACTTCTGGGAAGTCACCGCCCGTCTGTAGTCCCGCACGTCCTCGCCCAAAAACACGCTCTTGAACTGCACCATGCCTGCATTCGTAAACAGCAGCGAGGGATCGTTTTTCGGTACGAGGGATGAGCTCGGCACCACCTTGTGGCCCCGCTCGGCAAAATAGTCAAGAAACAGTTTCCGTAAATCGTTCGCTTTCAAGCAAATACTCCTTATAAAGATAAGATATCTAGTACAGTGGAAAATAGCAGAAAAAAGGGAAGAATTCAACAGATTAGTGCGGGAATTGGAATTCTGAACCTGGTCTCATCGATCACGTTAGTCAATTACTGATTAAATTCTTTCCTACATGAAAAGAAAAAACGACTGCATTTGACAGGATAACGGGATTGACAGGATGTAAAGTTACAAGAATCCGATTTTATCCTGTTCTCCCGTCAAAAAACAGTTTGTTTCCGCCATGTCCGTGTTCGGTAAGCGCAACAAACCCCGACAACTATTTTCTACCGGGCCACTGTGCGAAGGATTGTGTGAATAATCTCCGGAGAGAACCCTTTGCGCTCCAGGAACCCGGCGAGCCTTCTGCGTCGGACCTCCGGGTCGAATCGGGCCAGGCTTTTGAATTTCTTGCCAGCCTCCCGTTGGGCGATATCGACCTCCGATAAGTCCCCGAAGACGTCGCTGAGAGTTTCTTGGATGATATCTCGGCTGATTCCCTTGTTCCTGAGCTCATGCTCAATCCTGCGCCTTCCTAAGCCACGTACCCTCGCCCTGCTTTGGGCCCAGGAACGGCTGAACTCGCGGTCATTCACATAGCCGAGGCGTTCAAGGTCGATCAGCACCACCCTGACGACGGCTTCAGGAAACCCCTTGTCCAGAAGTTTTGCTTTTACTTCAGCGCGGCTCCGGGGACGGGATGTAAGAAAACGATAGGCCGCGTTCCTTGCCCGTGACAGTTCCTTTTCGCCGGACGTTCCAATCTGCCTTTCCGTTTCACGTGCAGGCCGGAGCCCGCAGTTACTTTTTAATTCCGAATTCCGCAAGCCGACATCCGCATTTATTTACTCTTCCCCGAACCGGTCTATCTTAAAGTCGCTGTCCGTCGACGGCTTCTTATACTCCTTCGCCTCGTATTCCTTCTGCGCGGGCCGAGCCGGCCGTGCCGGCCCTGTCGGCCTCGGCGCCGTATCCGCAGCCGGCCTGCCCCCCCTTCTTCGCAGTTCTTCCTCTTCCTCTGCAAGGTCGCTGGTGGACTGGATGCCCTTGACCTTGAGCGCGAAATCGTCGGGGTTGCTCGCCGTCAACAGCGCCTCATCGTATGTGATCAGGCCCTTCTTGTAGAGCATGAGGAGCGACTGGTCGAAAGTCTGCATGCTGTAATGGGAGAGGCCTTGTGCTATGATCGACGGGATCTGGCGCGTTTTGGCCTCGTCGATGATTGCTTCGCGCACCGACAGGGTACCGAGCATAATCTCCACGGCGGGCACACGGCCGTTGCCATCGGCCCTGGCCACGAGTCTCTGCGAGATGATTCCCTTAATGACCGTGGCAAACTGCATCCGCACCTGTTTCTGCTGGTAGGGCGGGAAGACGGTGATGAGGCGGTTGACTGTCTCGGCGGCATCCAGCGTATGGAGGGTGGAGAGCACCAGGTGGCCGGTCTCCGCCGCGGTCAATGCCGTGGAAATGGTCTCGAAGTCGCGCATTTCGCCGACGAGGATCACGTCCGGGTCCTGCCTGAGGGAGCTTCTGAGCGCATCGCTGAAGCTGAACGTATCGGAGCCGATCTCGCGCTGGTTCACGATGCTTTTTTTGTCGCGGTGGAGAAATTCGATGGGATCCTCGATCGTGACGATGTTGGCGGTGCGGGATGCGTTGATGAAATCAATCATTGCGGCAAGGGTCGTGGACTTGCCGCTCCCCGTCGTTCCGGTCACAAGGATGAGGCCGCGCTGCTCGCCAGCAACCTTCTGGAGCACCGTTGGGAGCATGAGATCCTCAAAATTCAGGATCTTGGCCGGTACCTGACGAAACACCATGCCAACGCTGCCACGCTGCTTGAAGACATTCACACGGAACCGGCCGAGCCCCGGCACGGCGTACGCCATGTCGAGTTCGTTTTTTTCCGCGAATCTTGCCTTCTGGGCGGCATTCATGATGCTTGCCGCCATGTTAAGCGCGTCTTCCTGGCTCGTTCGTTTTTCGGTCTCGAGCGGTGTGAGCCTCCCGTCGATCCGGAGAATGGGGGGGACGCCTACCTTCACGTGCAGGTCTGATGCACGTCTTTCAACCGTGGTCTTAAGCAGTTCGTTCAGGTTCATTTAAACCTCCGCATGCTTTTCAGATCTCTGTCCCTTCGGGGACTTGCCGCCCCGTTCAGCGGCGGCGGTTTCTTTCTCCTTCGCAAGTATCGCATCGGCGGGCGCAGGGGCGCCGGTGCCCGGAAGCCCGCTTGCCTGCCGCACCTTGAACTCGATCTCAGACGCCATGTCCTGGTGGTCACGGAGAAACTGTTTCACGTTCTCCCGGCCCTGGCCGATCCGTGTGCCGCTGTAAGAGAACCAGGCCCCGCTCTTCTCAATGATGTTCTTCTCGACGCCGATGTCGATGATCTCTCCAAGCTTGGAGATGCCTTCGTTGAACATTATATCAAATTCCGCAGCGCGGAACGGCGGCGCAATCTTGTTCTTTACCACCTTCACCTTCACCCTGCCGCCGGTCACGTCGTCGCCTTCCTTGATGGCCGAGACCTTGCGGATGTCGAGCCGGACGGAGGCGTAGAACTTGAGCGCGTTGCCCCCCGTGGTCGTCTCGGGGTTCCCGAACATCACGCCGATCTTCATGCGGATCTGGTTGATGAAGATGAGCGTGGTGTTGGACTTGCTGATGGCTCCGGTGAGCTTCCGAAGCGCCTGGCTCATGAGCCTCGCCTGGAGCCCCATGTGCGCGTCGCCCATCTCGCCCTCGATTTCGGCGCGGGGCGTAAGGGCCGCAACGGAGTCCACGATAATCACATCGATGGCGCCGCTCCGCACCAGCGTCTCGGTGATCTCGAGCGCCTGTTCCCCGGTGTCGGGCTGCGAAATAAGAAGATCGTCGGTGCGCACGCCGAGCTTACGCGCATAGGTGACGTCCAGAGCGTGTTCTGCGTCGATGAATGCCGCCTGGCCTCCGGCTTTCTGCGCTTCGGCGATGATGTGGAGCGCCAGCGTGGTCTTACCCGAAGACTCGGGACCGTATATCTCAATGATCCTCCCGCGCGGCACGCCGCCCACGCCAAGGGCGATGTCCAGCCCCAGAGAGCCGGTGGAAATCGCGGGTATGCCCGCGGGAATTTCCTCTTTACCAAGCCGCATGATGGAGCCTTTGCCGAATTGTTTCTCGATCTGCCCCACCGCCAGTTCCAACGCTTTTAACTTATCCTTGTCCGCCATACCTCTCTCCTTTCGCCGCCGCGCGGCTCACCAGTGTTGTAAATTTAATTTATTTGAGGGTCTAAGATCCGGCGAGCCGAGGGTTCAGGGAAAGCATATTGAGGTCCTGCCCCCTGGCTACTGGACGGCCCGCTTGCTCCTATTTCAATTCTATCCTTCCCACTTCCGTATACACCGCGCCTGTGGGTTTGAGTTCGCTCTTCATGAGGCTCACCCGGTCCGCCTCGAAGCCGCCGAGGTTCACGTCCCTGATCCCTTCGACCGCCTTCTGCCAGTTGTCCCGCGGCCGCAAATACTTGATCCTGGCTAGGGTGAGGTGCGGGGAGAACTTCCGGTCCTCGGGCTCGAACCCCAGCTTCACCATCGCCCCTTCCACCGCGGCCTGGAGCGCTGCCAGCTTCGGAAGGTCTCCTGCAACGCTGGTCCAGAGCACCCGGGGACTTCTCACGTTGGGAAAAGCGCCGGCGCTGCCAACCTCGACCCGGAACCTGACCGTTCCCTGCACTGCCGCCATGAGCCCGCTCATGATCTCCGGGACCTTCTGCTCCGGAACCTCGCCCAGAAACTTGAGCGTCAGGTGGATGCCCTCAGGCCTCGTCCAGGACGCGCCCGCACCGCCCCCCTTGAGCTGCTCCTGCACCTTCGCGAGCCCTTTCTTGATCTCCTCGGGAAGTTCTATGGCGATAAATAAACGCATAGCTCAAGTGCGGCAGAATAAAAGCCAAACCGTCGAAACCTGTTGTCTTACCCGCTCTTCGATCCACAATTCGAAATCCGCAATCAACCGATAAGGTACCGCCGCACCATATCAAGCGCCATCTGCGATGCCCGGATACGAATCTGTTCCCGGTCACCAAGGAGCCGATGCTCTATCGTCTTGACGCCCTGTGGGGAAGCAAGTGCGATGTATATCAGACCGACGGGTTTCTTTTCGGTACCGCCGCCGGGGCCCGCAATGCCGGTGACCGACAGGCCTAACGTCGTGTGCGCAGCCTGACGGATATCCTTGGCCATTGCGCCCGCGACTTCGCTGCTGACCGCTCCGTGGCGCTCGATCAGGTTCTGCGGCACGCCGAGCATCTCGGTCTTCGCAAGATTGCTGTACACCACGGCCCCGCGCTCGAAATATTCCGAACTCCCGGCTATGTTTGTAATCCGCGCGCCGATCATCCCGCCGGTGCAGGACTCGGCAACGGCAAGCGTTAATCTGCGCTGTTTCAGGAGCGCGCCGATCACCTCTTCCAGTTCCACGCCGTCAACGCCGTAAATAGCGTCACCGAGCTTTTCCCGGATCGCGGTTTCGGCCCGGTCAATGAGCGCCTGGGCATGCTCCCCGTTTGCTCCGCGGGCGATGATGCGTATGTCAACACCGGTCTCTTTTGCCGAAAGGCCCACATCCGGCTCGCCGCGCCGCATGATCTCCCGGATGGCTTGGTTCACCGCGGACTCAGACACGCCGCAGGTGCGAAGCACCCTGCGCCTGATGAACAGTTTTCCGCCGAAGCGCTGCTCAAGAGCGGGCCGGAGCCCCTCGTTGAACATGGCGCGCATCTCCCGTGGAACTCCCGGCAGGACGGCGAGAAAGGGCCCTTCCTCGTCGATATAAAACCCCGGCGCGACCCCTACCGCGTTCGGAAGGAGCCGTGTACCTGCGGGTATCAACGCCTGACGATCATTCGCCGCCAGCACGTCTTTTCCTCTGCCGGCAAGACGCTCACGGATGGCAGCGAGCGCCTCTTCGTTCAGAACGAGGCGTTTCTTCGTGATCTTGGCGACCACCTTGCGGGTGATATCGTCTTCGGTCGGGCCGAGCCCGCCGGTGATGATCACCGCATCGACACGCGCCAGCGCCCTCTTGAGCGCCTCTTCCATGTCCCGTTCATCGTCGCCGACGACGGTCTTAAACGCGGTCTCGATACCCACGAGCATGAGCTCTTCCGAAAGAAAGTGGGAATTCGTGTCAAGTGCGCCGCCCGTCAGGAGTTCGGTTCCGGTGGCTATGATTTCAGCGCGCATGTGAAGTCCGCCTTCGCAGGGAGCAGAGCGCTTGGAGCATGGGGTTACGCCCTCTACGATCAACTATTCCGCATTCCGCAATCATGTCTGAATCCCTTTTATCCTGTAATCCCGTCAAACAGACCATATCAGTACACCGCCTTCATCGGGAAACAATGCGTCACATTGTATCATCGTGCTCCGCTGACAGTCAACGGAAATAGAACGTTCACAACAATTCATACGCCCATACTTTCCCGTCCCTGCCCATTCCCTCCACGCGCTTCACGAGCCGCTTCTTGTAAAGGTTCAAAAGACGGGTACCGCTCGTATTCGCTTCGATTTTTTTGGCATCCGAGAGCTCTTTGGACGTTATTTTCTTTTTTTTGACGATGAAATCGAGCGTATCTTTGAGATAACTATTAAGATTTCCCAGGACCACCCTGGCGCCGTCCTTCATCTCGGCCACGGCCGCAAGGTCCTTGCGCTCGAGCGCCACCTCGATGTTCTCCTTCTGGTTTTCGTTTAGCCCGGCAAGAAGAAGATATTTGTCGCCGTACTCGCCGGAGACGAGCCGCGATACGAGCTTCGCCACAATCTCGTCGGCGCAGGAGTAGTCGATCACCGCAATCTTCGAGAAGTCGAGGTTGATCACCGCGCCATCGGGCTCGTGTTCAAGGTCCCGCTCGATCCGCCGCCTCATCGTCTCCCCCGACTGACGCGTCACAAGATCCCTGGACCCGTTGCCGAGTTCTTCTTTTAATAATTTATAGAGGTCGTACCTAGCCATGCCTACCCTTGTATTCAATTGAATCAATTGAATCATATTTCACGGGATTTGTCAAGAAGAATTTTAGTGAAATATAAGCCCTGGATTCCCGATAGAAGCGTTCTGGAAAGACGATCTGGGGGGAGAAAAATCCCACCTTCACCCAACATCTCCCATTGAAGGACAGGCTGCGGAAAAGCTACATTTCCGGCAGCATGATGTTGATCTGGCTACCGGGGAAGAAGGCAAGGCCCCGCTCCTGGTCTCTTCCCCGTGACCATGTGGGAATAATGGAGAGCTTTGCCGTGCCCGAGCGGATGGAGAGTTTTCCTTTCCATTGATCGACGAACCTGCGTACCGAGGCCAGGCCGAGGCCACGGCCCTCGTCTTCGTAGCGGGAGGCGCCGTGAAGAAGAGCCTTGTCGATGGCGTCGAGATCGCCCCGAAGCTTGAACCGGTTTGAGAGCGATTTTCGGAAGCCCACGCCCACGTCCATGACCGCGATCTTTACGACGTTCTTGTTGAGATTCTGGAAGCGGTATTTCTGAATGCCCACAAAACCTTTGTTCTCACTATGCTCGATGATGTTCTGGCAGACCTCGGAGAGGGCAACGATGAACCCGTTGATCGCCCGGTCATCATAGCGCAAGTGCTTTGCAAGAATAGACTGGGCCCGGTCCCTCACCTTCCCCACGATGAGATGGATGTCGTTCGACTTCTCGATGGGCGTTATCTCCAGCAGCACGTCGGAATCGGGACTCCGGTTGTCCTTCCGTGCGGATCCCGGTGCTGCGTATTCGAGAGCGAAATAACGTTTTGCGTGCGAAAAAAAATCCATCCGGTCGAGGTATCTGCAGACTTCGTCGGAGCGGGGCAGGATAACGGTCTTCCGCACGTCTTCAATCATGCACAGTTCTCCGATTTCGAGGAGAGCCAGCATGCCGTAGGGGTCGATGAAGGAAATGCCGCTGAGGTCGATCTGTTCCGACTGGAGGAAGGACCGGAGGGTCTGCTCGAAGGTTTCTTCGGTTATCTGGGTCATCGGTTGATAAGATGAGCGACAATCTGCAGCACGACGTTCGTGTACACCCCGGCCCCGATGTCATCAAGCATCACGCCGAGCCCTCCAGGGACTTCCTGCAGTCCGTGAAGCGGCCAGGGTTTCATGATATCAAACACGCGGAAGAGAAAAAAACCGGCAGCAAGATACGCCCATCCGGTCGGGACCAGGAACAGAGCGATAAGATAACCGGCGATCTCATCAATCACGATCAAAGGGCTGTCTTTTTTGCCGAAGATGATTTCAGCCTTTCCTGCCGCCCAGGTCCCGACAATGCAGAGCAGAATGGTGAAGGATATATAAAGGAGGGGGCTGAAGTTCCTGATGCCGAGATAAAGCAGGACGCCGACGAGCGTGCCGGCAGTGCCCGGTGCAAGCGGAGACCTGCCAGCATACGCGCCTTCTGCAATAAAAAGAATAGCGGCCCTCGATATCCCGTTCATCTGCCTCTACTCATCGCGCCGGTACCTTGTCCCCGATCGCCACACCGCCATCGGCCCCGTGCGGAATACTGCACCGGATGGCATCGAAGGCCAGCAGCACCCGTTTTTCCCGCTCCCGTTTCTCGGGAGCAATCGGCTTGAGTTCTCTTGCCGCCATTATGGCGCTTAATTGCTGCTTTGTCGGGATTGCTTCGAACCCCTCTGCCAAGACCTTGCCCGTCGTCGCGTCGAGCACCACTGCGCTCATCGGGTCCATGACTACGGCAACGGGAACCGGCAAGGAGCCAAGCACACGGGCTGCTGCGACCACATGGCGTTCGCGGGACGAGAGCGACCCTGCAGCGCACTTGATCACCATCGCATTTCTGTCGCCTGCTGAAACGAGGAAATCCACGAACGACGTAACGGTCTCGGCGTCGAGCGCCACTTCAAACATAAAATTTTTACGGATGTCAGCCTGAGAATATCCCTTCTCTCCGAGAAGCAATCGTTCCGCGATGTGCCTGACCGCAGCCGCCATTTCTTCGCCGTCCATGATCTCCTGCTCGAGGATGGACAGTATTTTTTTTTCTCGTGTAACAAACTCGTCTTCCATTGCGTGCCTTTCTTACATTCTATTTCATGGGCGGGACACGGACGCCAACTCTACGGGGAACACCGCCGAAAGAAAAGAGCTATTTCTTTTTTCCTGCTTTTTTAGCCGATGTCTTTTTGGACTTGGACTTCCGCACGAGCGTTGTTGCCGTTTTTTTTGCCTTAACTGTCTGTTTTTTCATCCCCCTTTTCGCTGCCTTCTTTTTCGGGGCGGTCTTCATAATGGTTTTTTTCGTTGGTTTCTTCCTCTTCTTTTTCAGTTGCGGACGTTTCACTGCGGGCTCGACGGCAGGTTTTATAAGCGCTGTTGAACCGGGCATCGTTGTGGAAGCCGGTATCTGAAGCGGCTTTCGACCCGAAGGCTGCGTATCCGACAGAACGCCGAGGATATCACGCTCACGAACGAGTATGCGCTCCTCGCCGTCTATTTTGTAGGTCTGTCCCGCATACCGTTCGTAGAGGACCCGGTCCCCGGTCTTCACGATCGTCGGGACGAACCGGCGCTCTTTTTTCTCGTCCTTTTTCTTTGGCTTTTTCTCCTCTTCGTAAGCTCCGGGGCCGATCGCCTCGACCACACCCTCCTGCGGTTTATCCTTTGCCGTGTCGGGAATAAAGAGCCCGCCCGCGGTTACCTCCGCCGCCTCGGACGGCCGTATCACAGCCCAGTCATGCAGTGGCTTCAATTTCATCGGCATCTCCTCCCTATTTTTTCCTTCGTTGTTATGGACCATTATACGAAAAAACGTCATGACTGTCAAAAATGAAGCACATCACACGCGTTCGGGGACATCTGGCATTCGCCTTCCTCGTTTTTTCGAAAAAATGCAAAATAGCCTTGACAGAGGCCCCCGAAAAAATATATAAATAAGCATATTAATACCTAAGTTTTACTATTTGTTCCCGCTGACAAATAAAAAAGGAGGTGATGTTGTCAAGGATTGGTTTGAAGTAGTTGGACCAACATTTCTGCAATGAGCACCACAACTCTTTTTTTATTCATTGCAGATGCACTCGAAGCTTTCATGAGGAAGTTCAAAAAACATTAAGGAGACAAAAAATGAAAAGATTCGTACTCTTCGCACTCGCTGCACTGATATTATGCGGCATAACTGCCACTGCATTTGCTTCATCCTCGCAGGATGTGGAAGTGGACGGCTCGCTCGCCTTGGCATCGGCACCGGCATCGGGCTTCGATACGGGATTCGGCGTTACATTCGGCTTCGGCATGATGCTCCCCCAGATCAACAAAGACCTTCAGGGCAGAATCGAACTCTCATATTATGAATGGAGCGATACCGAGTTCGGAGTTGATGTGACGTACAAACGTGTACCAGTTGATATAGGCGGACGGTTCTTTCTTCCGACTCAGAGCGGCAACCTGAAGGTATTCGTACAGGGCATGCTTGAACTGAGCTTTGATGAAGTGGAAGTATCGAACTTCCCATTCCCCGGCACAGTCTCGGAGAGCCAGACTCATCTCGGTCTCGTCCCCGGCGCAGGAATAGAGCTGAAGATTAATCCAAGCCTTAGCTTTGTCGCCGATGCCAGGTGGCATCTCATAACCGACGACTACTTCAGCCTGCAGGTCGGTCTGGCGGCTCACTTCTAGGGAGCGACGCCGTTCCGCGCTTTCGGCGGATGCGTATCCTGGGAAAAAGCAAAAGCCCCGGCTATCCCTCCGGGGCTTTTGCTTTTATAGTATCGTTCCAGATGCAGGAAAATACGTCGTCAATGCGGTTCCGGCCGCAATGGAACCCGTAAGAGGCTTGCTTCGTGCCCGACCGTACCGCGGTATAGTGTCGGCGTAACACCGGTGATTTTTTTGAACTGTCTGATGAAATTGCTGAGATCCTTATATCCCACCTCGTTCGCGACAAGAGAAACAGTAAAGTCATTTCGGTTGAGCAATTCCTTCGCCCGCTCGATCCGCAGCGAAGTTACGAACTTCATGGGGTTCATGCCCATATGCCGCTTAAATACCCGGCAGAAATGGAACTTGCTGAGGTGCGCTTTTCCCGCTAGGTGTCCGAGCTCGAGAGGTTTCCGCAGATTGTCTTCGATATATGAAATGACCTGCAGGATATACTGCGGCTTCTCGGATGTTACAACTTTGGCATGCAAGGCTCTATCCTCCATATCCCGAGATGCAAACGGTGACCGGTCTCCGCTCGATGCCCGCTGTTTGTCGCAGAGGAGGTGATCCACGGTTCGCTTCAGTTCAAAAATATTTACCGGCTTTCTGAAATATTTCCGTGCGCCCAGCTTGAAGGCATTAATCGCAACGTCCTTGGAGTTCAGATCGGTCAAGAAAATGACGGGCGTATCGTGATAGGCTTCTTTGATCTGCCGTAACGTGGAAATTCCTGTCTTGGCACGATAGCCGCAATCGAGCAGTACAACATCGGCCTTGCACTGCTTGATATGATTCACACTGTCTTCAAGGGCGCAAACATCGATTCTCTTGCAGTTCAGTTGCAGGGCAAGACGGTACAATCTTGCAATTTTCCCCTCTGCGATGATCAGTGCCGACAACTGCTGTGTTCCACATGCGCTACCTACCACAAAACACCGTCCCTTCTTCATCGATCATCAACTTCTGGCTTGTAGGCGCATCCTGGGGAAGCCAGATCCGACTGCGTAAATTCAGGCGGAAAAGATGGAAACCCCTTTTTAGATTAGCAAGATAAATGCCATGCGGCATGCCAGATCGTGTTGAATAAAATCAATAGGTTCGGCGGGGGTGCTAACGCGAAGCAATAGTAGCTAGCCCATTTTGGGCTGTCTATTTTAACAGGACAGATATTTTGAACAGGCCTGAAGCCCCTTCTGAGCTCTGCCAAGCGCCTTATTCGCTTCCGTGTCGCGGACGAGTGCTCATCCATATCCAGATCGCTTGCGAGAGCCTATTCGCCCTTGAGGTCCTTCGGCCCTCGGTAATCTTACAACCGGCTCTAGCCTGAGAAAATACAGTTTCAGCTGCCTGTTAAGGCGTTGATTCTTGTAAATTATAAAAATAATGGCAACATTTCATCCACAACATGATACAATTTAAAAAATGGTGATTTGACCCAATCTATACCTAATAATTCATATACCCTAAAAATACCCATTCAAGGGTATTTACTTTTTCCTTTAGAGCAGTTACTATGTCGCGTTTAAAACGGATCATCGCGACTTTGAAACCTATTATTTTTAAAGGTGAATTTTACCTTGACAGTGCAAAATTCGTAATATATAATTTTTTTGGCTTCAGCTATAATTCATGTTCTGCGCTTCAACCCTGTTAGACCAAGTACAATCATCAAGAACAATCATCATGATTTGGAGATTTTCGTCTGTAAAGAGAACTATCGATACTTTGCGGCCTGCGGCACGAACTGAACATTGCCTCGGATATTTCAGGCGGCTGCGTCCATAGTTGTACCGCTGTCTCAAACGGAGTTGCTTGCATTTATGAAAGCATTGTCATTTCATACAGACGATAAATTACGGATATGTTCATGGGGCAAGGAAATCGCTACGTTTACAGGGCAGCCGTCTTCACGGATCATCGGCAATAAATACTACGAAATATTTCCACGAATATTCACCGACAATAAAGATGCGCTTGCCGAAGCTATTAAAAAGAAAAAGGCCATATCCTATAAGGGATATTCGTTCAATTGTTTATACGGGTGTATCAGGGCAGACATAAAAATCTCTCCGGTAAAATCCCGCGATCAAAAAGTCAGTTCCGTCAAAGTTCTTATTTATCCCTATTCAACGTGTTCTGTGGCTAAAAAGCTGCATCAATCTCAGAAGCTGATTGATATCGGCAAAATAGCGTCCACGCTGGCTCATGGTGTGCGAAATCCGCTGAATGCCATAAAAGGAGCAGTGGTCTACCTCAGAGAAAAATATCAGACCGAAGAGCCTCTCATCGAGTTTACAAAGATCATGGAGGACGAAATCTCGCGCCTTGAGGAGTTCATCTCAAAATTTCTCAGTTCATCGGTTTCAGACACGGAAGATAAAGAAACGGACATCAACTCCCTGCTCAAAAAGATCGATATTTTTACGTCGCTGCAAATCTATACGCGAAACATCCAATCGCACTATGAGTTCGGGAATATCCCTCCCATAACCATCAACTCGTTTCATCTGGAGCAGGCGATTCTCAATGTCATCAATAATGCGATAGTTGCCATGGAAAACGGCGGCCAGCTGAAGATCAGCACATCCACCGAAGAACGGGCCGGCAAGATTTTTGTCGTCGTGGCCATTTCTGATACCGGTCCGGGAATGAGAGATAGCGCCCTCGGCGAGCTTCCCGCCGATAAACGGGAAAACGGAAAGGGTTTCGGCCTCTTTATCACCTATGAAATTCTGAGTCATTATGGCGGTCACTTGGAGATAGACAGTAAGAAAAATACGGGAACGACGGTCAAGATGTTCATTCCATGTCAGCACAGCATATTAGGGACCCCCTTATGACGGACGGCAGGACAGTTTTAATCGTTGATGACGAACCCAACGCCCTCAGGGTTCTGTCGGTAATATTAAAGGAAGAGGGCTATCACATTCTCGAATCGTCGGATGTCGACAGCGCGATTGGCATCCTCCGTAGCAAAAGTGTAGATGCGATCATCACGGATCTGAAAATGCCCGCCAAGGACGGCTTCCAGCTCTTTACGTACGTTTCCGAACATCATCCCGACATCCCGGTCGTATTTCTTACCGCCTATGGCACCGTGGAATCTGCTGTCAACGCCATGAGAAGCGGCGCGTATTATTATTTTATCAAGCCGCCGGACTACCCCAAGCTCAAGAATGTTCTGGCAAAGGCGCTGGAACAGCATGGTGTGAAAAAAGAATTTGAGAACCTGAAAAAGAAAGTGTCCCGGGATAACAACATATTTCCCATTATCGGAAAATCTCCTTTAATGACCCAAATCGTCAAAACAATCGTTTCGGTCAAGGATTCGGAAAGCAACGTCCTCATCCAGGGAGAGACCGGCACCGGCAAAGAAATAATAGCGAGCAATATCCAC
>JBLMWN010000005.1:0-6377 GCA_050257255.1 Betaproteobacteria bacterium
GATCCATCTGCAGCAGATCGCGACGCCGGACTACGACATCGTGGCCGGCCTCTGCTACGCCATGGCCCGCAACTTCAAGGCCACGGTGGGCAAAGGGAAGAAGTTCCCAACGCCGCTCTTGTTTCTGGGCGGTGTCGCTGCGAACCTGGGCATGCGAAGAGCCTTCCGCGACGTGTTGAAGCTGTCGGAGCACGAGATGTTCGTGCCGGACCACTTCAATACCTCGGGCGCTATCGGCGCTGCGCTCATGGCCATTGAGCAACGCGGAGTGCGTGTCTATCGCGGCGCCGCGATGCTCACGGCAGTTCTCTCGACAGAAATGCGGGAAGCGGCAGGGGGCATGAAACCACTCACCAAACCGCAGCGCATCATGCCGAATCCTGACAATGATGCGACGCTGGGCCGGGCAGGACTCATCGAGGCCTACCTCGGGGTGGACGTCGGCTCCGTTTCAACGAATGTGGTCGTGATCGACAAGAACATGCGGGTCCTGTCCAAACGCTACCTTCCCACCGCAGGGAGGCCCATTGAAGCGGTGAAGCAAGGGCTCGCCGAGGTCGGTGATGAGATCGGCTCACAGGTGAATATCCTGGGCGCCGGCACAACCGGTTCGGGCAGGTATCTGACGGGCGACATGATCGGCGCCGATGTTGTTAGAAATGAGATCACGGCGCAGGCCACGGCAGCCGCAATCATCGATCCCCTGGTGGACACTATCTTCGAGATCGGCGGACAGGACTCGAAGTACATCAGTCTCCACGATGGAGCAGTAGTGGATTTCGAGATGAACAAGGCCTGCGCCGCGGGCACGGGCTCGTTCCTGGAGGAGCAGGCAGAACGGCTCGGCATCCGGATCAAGCAGGAATTCGAGACCCGGGCTTTTTGCGCCGATTCACCCTGCAGGTTCGGTGAACGGTGCACCGTATTCATGGAGTCGGACCTCGTTCATTCCATGAATACGGGATCGAGGGTGGAGGAACTTACGGCGGGGCTTGCCTATTCCATTGCCTACAACTATCTGAACAAGGTGGTGGCAGGCAAGCGGGTCGGGGACCGCATTTTTTTCCAGGGCGGAGTCGCCGCTAACAAGGCTGTCGTGTCCGCCTTTGAGACCATCACCGGCAAACCGATCACGGTCCCGCCGCACCATGAGGTGACCGGCGCAATCGGTGCGGCCATCCTTGCCATGCGCGGCAGCAGCGGCGCGAGCACGTTCAAGGGCTTCGACCTGAGCAAACGCGCGTACTCCATCACTACCTTCGAGTGCGCGGAATGTGCGAACCGCTGCGAAATCCGGAAAGTGAGCTTTGACGGCGAGAAACCGCTCTTCTATGGGAGCCGGTGCGAAAAGTACGACGTCAAGAAAAAGAGTTCAATCTCGGCCGTTCTGCCGGACCTCTTTGCCGAGCGAGATCAGTTGCTGCTGTCCGCGGTCATCTCACACAAGGCGGGCGATCACGCTCCGACGATCGGGATTCCGCGGATGCTCTATGTCAACGATTATTTGCCTTTCTGGCAGACCTTCTTCAAGGAGCTTGGCTATCGCGTCGTGCTGTCGGAGCGCACGAACCGGCCGCTGATCAACCGGGCCCTCGAGGCCACCGTAGCCGAGACCTGTTTCCCGGCCAAGGTCGGCCTGGGACATATCCTGGACCTGTTGGACAAAAAGGTCGACGTTCTTTTTCTGCCGAGCTTCATCCGGTTCCCTGTCGCCCATGAGAAGGCGAAGAATGCCCAGGCCTGCCCTTATGCCCAGGCCTTTCCCTATATCGCGAAAGCTTCGATCCGCTTCGGCACTGCCACAACAATCGAGCCAATTCTTTTCATGCAGGATAAACGGCAATTCGATAAGAGCATGCAAGATCTCGGCAAGTCTCTTCGGAAGGGAAGGATGGAGGTGGCACGGGCGCAACGGCTCGCGTGGAAGTCACAGGAACATTTTCACCATGCTGTTGAACAGAGAGGTCGCGAGATTCTATCAACGATCAAGCCGGGCGAGAAAGCACTGGTTCTCATCGGTCGGAATTACAATACCTGCGATGCCGGCGTGAACATGAACCTGCCGTCCAAGATCCGCGACCTCGGCGTCCAGGCGATCCCCATGGATTTCCTTCCGCTGCACCACGTGGACCTGTCCGGCCAGGAAGACATGTACTGGCGTTCCGGACAGAAGATCATCGCCGCAGGCCGCGTTATAAAAGATCAGCCCGGGCTGTACCCGGTGTACATTACCAACTTCGGGTGCGGGCCTGATTCGTTCATCACGCACTTTTTCCGCCAGGAGATGGGCAACAAACCCTTCCTCCAGCTCGAGATCGATGAGCACAGCGCCGATGCCGGAGCGATCACGAGGATCGAGGCATTCCTGGACAGCCTGCAAAACGTAAAGTCCGAGCGGACGCGCGCTTCATTTCATGTCCAAAAGAGGAGCAACGGCAATGGATCGCGGCTTCCGAAGAGAGTGTATCTGCCGCCCATGACCGACCATGGCTATGCGCTCGCAGCGGCATTCAGGGCCTGTGGCGTGGAGGCGGAAGTGCTGCCGGAATCCGACGAAGAGACCGTACGGATCGGCAGGAAGCACAGCTCGGGCCGCGAGTGTTATCCTCTTGCGCTCACCACGGGAGACATGATAAAGGCGACACGTCGTCCCGGGTTCGATCCGGACAGGACCGCCTTCTTCATGCCCACGGGAAGGGGACCCTGCCGGTTCGGCCAGTATAACCGCTACCACCGCCAGGTGCTTGACAAGCTCGGGCTCAATCGCGTCGAGATCATGTCGCCCATGCAGGACGAGTCGCTCCACGACGATGTGCGCGCCTTGGACAAGAATTTTGTGCTTATGAGCTGGCGGGGCGTATTCGCCGTGGACATGCTCCAGAAAGCGCTTTGGGAGACGCGGCCCTATGAGAAGCAGAGAGGCCAGACAGATCGGGTATACCAGACAGCGCTTGATTCGGTGACGGCAGCCATCGAGAGGCGGCAAGACCTCGTACCGGTGCTGCGCGGCGTTTACGAAGAGTTCATGGCTATCGACATCGCCGAGCGCTCCAAACCGGTGATTGGGATCGTGGGAGAGATCTATATCCGCTCGAACCGTTTCAGCAACGAGAATATAGTGAGCCAGATCGAGAAGCTCGGCGGCGAGGCATGGGTCGCGCCCATATCGGAATGGCTCCTGTACGTGAACACTTCGGCTAAGGCCTCTGCACTCATGAACCGATCCTGGAAGGAACTGCTCAAGGCGTATCTGACCGCACGGGTGCAGCATAAGGACGAGCACCGGTTCCTGGGCAGTTTCAACGGGACTCTCCGGAGCCTTCGTGAGCCGAGCATCGAGCAGACCCTGCACACGGCTTTGCCATACATCCACCATTCCTTTGAAGGCGAGGCCGTACTCTCCGTGGGCAAGGCCATCGACTATATCAACCGAGGCGTCTCGGGCATCGTGAATGTCATGCCGTTCACCTGCATGCCCGGCACCATCGCGACCGCCATACTCAAGCGCGTGCGTGAAGACCATAACAATATTCCCCTCCTGAACATCGCGTATGAAGGCCAGGGCGACTCCCAGACCCTCACAAGGCTCGAAGCGTTCATGCATCAGGCCCGGGCATACAGGCAGCCGAAGAAGTCGTGACTATCGTGACTATATTGAAGCATGCACAGCACAGACGAGGCAAGCTTTTAGTGACGTGTTGCAATCCACAGGATCGAACCGGCAAGGGATGAATTGGCGGCGAGACGGGTGCGCTGTGCGGAATGCCTGATAATGCATGTTTCTAGCAATAGCCCTCAACAGTTTCAATTTTCTGAAATTGCGTAACAGTAAATGAAATCCTTAATAAAGCTGTTATTAAGTGAAGTTTTTTTCAATAATCAGCTTGACAGGATGGTACGAGTAAGGTATTCTTTAGCTATCCGCGGATAAATTCCCGGGTAATTTTAAAAAAGGAGCAGAGGAGAATCAGAATGGCAAATGGTGTAGTGAAGTGGTTCAACAACAGCAAGGGGTTTGGTTTCATCACGCAGGAGAACGGTGAGGACGTGTTCGTGCATTTTTCGGCGATCCAGGGCGACGGATTCAAGTCCCTGAACGAAGGCGACAAGGTAACCTTCGAAGTCGTCAAGGGTCCCAAGGGTCTTCAGGCAGCGAACGTCACTAAGGTTTAACAATTTTCGGAGAAAATAATACTTAACCACTCCAAAAGCCCCGGAGCGATCCGGGGCTTTTTTTATGTCATCCGGAAAACGGCAGTTGAGCCGCAGACGAACACGGGGTAAATCCAAAAAACATTACCGCAGGTGAATTAAGAATCCCGCCCAACGGTCGACGCAGGTTGTTGTATCCTAATTGTGATAAATCCCTGCCTATCGGTGTTCGACTGTGGTTAAATTCTCTCTGTCGATCGATTTGGTATGTCAGAGAGAAATCCGGATACAGAAATAACGGAACCTTGAAGGTCTTAAGAGATAGTAAAGTTGATATTTCCTCCGGGCGATCTTCGCGTCTTTTGCAGTAAATGATTTTTGTTGTTGTAAGACAGGGTAATAGACTACACGACTAAGGAGTCATGGTGAAATTTGAATCATTCCAGTTCCACTCGGCCGTTGCGGCCGGTATTAAAGAACAAGGATACATCACACCCACACCCATTCAGACCCGCGCTATTCCTCCCATCCTTGAAGGGCGAGACGTCATGGGATTGGCACAGACCGGGACCGGCAAGACAGCCGCATTTGTGCTACCGATCCTGGAGCGCCTCCTGAGGGTCCCATGCGGTTCCGTACGCGCGCTGATCATTGCTCCCACACGCGAGCTGGCGGAGCAGATCAACGTGTCCATCGGGGCACTCGGTCGCCAGACGAAATTGCGCAGCATGACCATCTACGGCGGCGTGAGCGCGAACCCGCAAATCCAAAAGCTGCGTGCCGGCGTCGAGATCGTCGTGGCGTGCCCCGGCCGCCTGCTCGACCACATGAACCAGGGGACGATCAAGCTGTCACACGTCGATGTGCTCGTCCTTGATGAAGCGGACCGCATGTTCGATATGGGCTTCCTGCCCGACATCAGACGGATTCTGAAGCACGTTCCTGAAAAGCGTCAGACGCTTTTGTTTTCTGCCACCATGCCCGATGATATCCGGAACCTCGCTCACGACATCCTGCGCAATCCGGTCACGGTCCAGGTCGGCCATGCGCAGCCGGTTGATACCGTATCTCATGCGCTCTATCCGGTCGAACAACACCTCAAGACCGCACTGCTGCTGGAACTCTTGCGCCACACTGATACGGGATCGGTCCTTGTCTTTACCCGCACCAAGCATCGGGCCAAGCGCGTGGGCCAGCAATTGGGAAAGGCGGGCTACAAGGCCGCTTCGCTGCAGGGCAACCTGTCGCAGAACAGGCGTCAGGCGGCGCTCGACGGCTTCCGCGACGGTTCATTCCAGATTCTCGTTGCAACGGACATCGCGGCCCGCGGCATCGACGTGTCGACGATTTCCCATGTCATCAACTATGACATTCCCGACACCCCAGAAGCCTATACGCACCGGATCGGCCGCACGGGCCGCGCCGCCAAAACCGGGGACGCCTTCACGATGGTTGCGCGCGAAGACGAGTCCATGGTGCGCATTATCGAGCGCGTCCTCGGTGCAAAAATAGAACGCCGTACGCTCAAAGGCTTCGATTATCACAGAGCTGCACCTGCGCGGGACACAGAATTCGCCCGTCCGCCGCGTCAGCCGCAGCGCCGAGGGGCGCAGGCGGAGACCAAGCAGGCAGTTGTTCGCGCCGGTTCGAGCCATACGCCGGCACACCCCGCGTCAATGGCCCGGCCGGTTGCGCCGCATCCTGCCGGAGCCCTCCGTCCGCCAAGCACGAGGACGTTTAAGCCGCGCCGTCCGCATAATGCGGGCCACTGAGTACCTGCAACAGCAAAGGCGGTGATTGCTCACCGCCTTTCTTGTTTGCATATTGTTTTTGTCTGTCTTCCCGTTCCTGTTTTTAGTCGTTCATCCCGCCGCTGGAAATCCGCACTATACAGTGCACAGCCTATGCTTTCTCAGAAGCGGCCTGCTTCTCTCGGGCCGCTGCCGGCGCGGATACTATGAACCCCATGGCCGTGCCCAGGAGGCCGCCGACCACGATGCTCACCGCAGCCGCACAGGCGATGCCGACCACGATCCCCATCACCACCGCTGCCCGCACAAAGAGCGTGGGTTCGACGGTCCCGCCCATCAGTTTCTGGAGCAGGATCAGGGTCCCATAGCTCCCGAAGTAGAATCCCGGCATGATACCGAATACCACGAACACCAGACCACCCGCTGCTGCACCGATCTTCATTCCCGCTTTTACCGTCTCGTTCTTCATGACTA
>JBLMWN010000006.1:0-4900 GCA_050257255.1 Betaproteobacteria bacterium
CCATCATGCCGACTAGCCCCAGAATAGTAAGATCTTGTTCGATCGATTCGTGACCTGTTTCAGCGGGAAGCGTATCCCACCTCCTCATGGCAATGCAGAGCACGCGTAATCCTGCCCCGGCCATTTCGTCGTTTGACCTCAGGATTTCAGCGGCATTAATCGCCTCCGGACCTTGGCAGGTGTAGACAGCAGTCGCACGCTTAAGCAGCACATCTGTAGCGCCTTTGGTAAACGAGATATAGCCCTTGCCCCACGGATGTATCGTGGTCATGCTCTTCCTCAGCGAATCGAACGGAATCTCGGTTTGTCTTGGGAATGCCTGGTCGAGCTCTTTCTTGATATAATCGTTTTTTTCTGCGAACTCAAGAAGTGCAATTTCTGTCGGATCGCCGGCATAATTGCCGTCAGAGTCGCGGCGGGCGTCATTGCAGAGGGTTGCGGCAGTCACAAGCAAGTCAGCGGCAGACATTCTCTGCCCGTCCTGAGTTTTATGCACTCTCAATTCCCCCAGCTTGTCATGAGGTATTGTCCGGCCGTCGCAGTATGCGGCCTCGACCGTCATCCGGTTTATGGTCAGCGTTCCGGTTTTGTCAGTGCAGATATAAGTCACCGACCCCAGTGTTTCGACAGCCGGCAGTCTTCGGACAAGGGCATTGCGCCTGACCATCTTCCTTGCCCCGAGCGCAAGGGATATCGTAACGACTGCAGGCAAGGCCTCGGGGATTGCCGCAACAGCAAGGCTTACCGCAACAAGGAACATACGGACAGGGTCTTCCTGCCTCAGTAGCCCGGCGACAAAGACCACAATACAGATGGCGAGCACCGCGTATGCCAGTTTTTCTCCGAAAACGGCAAGCCTCTTCTGGAGTGGCGTCTTGCCCTCCTCACCCTGCTGGAGGAGGGTAGCGATCCTGCCAAGTTCCGTATTCATTCCCGTTGCCGTAACAAGCCCGAGCCCCCTGCCATAGGTAACAAACGTACCTTTGAAGAGCATGTTCAGGCGATCTCCAAGAGGAAGCGTTTCGTTGCGGATCGCCGTCGTATGTTTTTCAGCCGGAATAGACTCCCCTGTCAATGCAGCCTCCTCAACCCTGAGACTTGCCGCCTCAAAGACCCGCATGTCAGCCGGGATGATATTCCCTGCCTCAAGAACTACGATATCACCCGGCACAAGTGCTGAAGCAGGGATGGCCGATTGCTCGCCGCCACGTATCACCATGGCATGAGCAGCAGCCATCCTCTTAAGGGCAGCCATCGCCTTTTCAGCCCGATACTCCTGACTAAAACCCAGAGCAGCGTTCAGCAGCACAATCACAACAATGGCGATGGTGTCGGATGCCTCGCCGATGAACCCGGAGATGAGGGCTGCCGCGATAAGGATAAGAATCATGAAGTCTGCAAACTGATCCAGCAGCATCCTCCATGGTGTTTTTTGCTTTTTTTCGATAAGCTCGTTCGGCCCGTATTGCCGCAGGCGGGCGCCGGCTTCTTCCGGAGTCAGGCCCGCTGAAGACGACTGTATCTCCGACAGCGACTCCTCAACGCTCATCAGGTGCCACAATACCTTGTTCGCCATCATGGTACCCTAATCAATAACTCGCCGGACCTGCTCCGGGTGACCAGGTTCGGGGCAACCCGGGAGGCGGCACGGGCAATGAAGAGCACTTCAGGCCTCTGCACCCTGGCAGCCGCCTGAAAAACTCCTCTTCCTTCCTGAAGAGTAAAGCCCTGAATATGTTCCTCCCTTTGTATAGTCCTTCCATACCGAACAAAAAAGACCTTTGCCACAGATATCTCCATGACAAAGGTCTTGCTTGTTAGTTTTAACTAACCAGTGGTACCGGATTTTTAGGCCGTGTTGACGATAGCCGCTGATTCAGCTACTCCCCTTTGTTAAATAACCTTAACAGACATTTCTAAACTTGTCAACATGTTCTCTCCATTGTCTTGTCATCGAGGAATTGTTGCGCTTCAGTACGACAGCATCGGACAGCTTTTATGAATGAACCTATCCGGGAGGCCAGGAGAATCTACGTCCCGAAAGAAGGTGGATGTGGATATGTGACACAGCCTGTCCGCCGCCTTTACCGTCATTTATCACTGTCCGATAACCCTTCTTACCCAGTCCTTTGTCGCGCGCGATCTTTATCGCCGTCCAAAACCATCGTTCGATGAGTTCCTTGTCGTCGTCTGCGATGGCCCGGATTTCGGAAATGTGCTTTTCCGGTATAACCAGAATGCGAACAGGTGCATGCGGGCTTACATCTTCAACTGCGATGAACAAATCGTCTTCAAAAACAATTTTCGCAGGCGCTTCGCCCCGACCAATATCACAAAAGATACAGCCTTCTTTGCGCACTTCATTCTTATTCAGAAGTTCTCCACGCGATAACTATACGATCTCTGAGCCGACATCCCTGTGTGTGTACTTGATCACATTTACATCCGACAGTACTACTATCCCTTCCCGCACCATTTCGTCAAGAATTGGTATCACCCTGTTTATATTTTCCTCGGTGTCCATGACGGTGATAAGTATGGGAAGCTCGCCGTGCGCCGCCAGAGTTTTCTTCTTGTGATATCTCTTATGCGGACCGTACCCCGCCATCGCCTTATACACTGTCGCTCCGGCGATATCGGTCATGATAAGCCTCTTCACAATCGCCTCGTAGAGCGGCTCTCCTTCCCACTCGTCGTCTTCGCTTATGATGATCCTGAGCATCTTCGCTTTGCCTTCGAGCTTCATATGTCCCTCCCTCTTTTCTTCTTTTTCAGGGACGTTCCTGCAACACTTGACGACGTTGGTGTCCGTCACGTCCACGAGTCCCTTCTCCACCACATGATAAACGTCGGGCAGGACCTTATTGATCATCTCCTCCGAATCGACGACTTCGATCTTGACAGGCATGCTTGTCGACAGTTCAAGCATCTTTGAAGTATGAAATACCCCGTCGCTTCCGTATCCAGCTATGCCTCTGAAGACGCTCACCCCGATGATCTTCTTCTTGAAGAAGATATCGAGAAGCACCTCGTAAACCGGTTTCCCATGGAATTTGTCAACCTCGTCAATGTAAATCGTAAGCTTCTTTGCGGGTCCCTTGGCAACCACCTGTCACCTCCTATATAATCTTCGCAGTAAATTCGCCCAATTTCAATGCCATAAACCCGACTGCTACGCTCAAGACCATGTTAAGCGCCGCGTACCAGAGCTCACCGTCGACGACGAGTTTGCCCGTCTCATACTGCAAACTCGAAAAGGTGGTGTAGCCACCCAGGCCCCCGATAACGAGAAACAATCTCCATTGCGGGTTTTCGGTGAAAAGTTCAGCCATCAGGGTCATCAGAAAGCCGATGAGGAAGCTGCCCGAAATATTGACAGTGAAGGTGCCCAGAGGAAAGCTCCTCCCCCACCGTTGGCCGATCCAGGTCGCCAGCACAAAACGTGAAACGGCGCCGATGCCTCCGCCTGCGAAAATTACAATATAATTCATCATGTAAAGCACATCCTTTTATAGCTATTTAACGATTGTAACGGTACATGGAGAATATCTCGAGACCCGCTATGATGTCTACTGGACTGACGTTCGGGTCTATTTCAGCTCTCTTTGGGCTGACTCACGGGATTAACAAGGTTCTGAGCCTCCTGACGAGGACATCGTCCTTACCGACCGAGCCTGCAAGCATCATCCAGATGATATAGGCCGGTAATACTGCTTCGCTGCCCGACCATCCGGCCAGCGAGCCGAGTCCAAAAAGGACTAGTGTGGTGTCCCGATAATGGCTTTACAATGAGCGACCTTTTCCAGGATGGCATCGACCTTTTCGTCCAGACGAACGGCTTGGGATTCTCGTTGTTGATCCGAATGAACTCATCGATCGCAGCGACGAGTTCCGGAACGCTACGGAAAACTCCACGACGAATGCGTTTCCGCGTGATCTCTCCGAACCATCTCTCCACAAGGTTCAACCACGATGAACTGGTAGGAGTGAAATGAAGGTGAAAGCGGGGATGTTTTTCCAGCCACGCTTTCACCTTGGGATGGTTGTGTGTGCCATAGTTGTCCAAAATCATGTGTATAGCTAACTCCGCGGGCACGGCACCGTCGATCTGCCGCAGGAACTTCCGAAATTCAATATTGCGATGTCTCGGATAGCAGGAGCCGATGGCCTTCCCCTCCAGCACGCTCAACGCCGCGAACAGGCACGTGGTGCCATGACGCTTGTAGTCATGGGTCATGGTTCGGCAGCGCCCCTTTTTCATCGGCAAGCCGGGCTGTGTACGGTCCAATGCCTGAACTTGGCTCTTCTCGTCGACGCACAGCACCACCGCCTTGTCCGGCGGATTCAGGTACACTCCCACCACGTCCGTCAGTTTCTCGACAAATCGCTTGTCCTTGGACAACTTGAATGTTTCGACCCGATGGGGTTGAAGACCGTGCGCGTCCCATATCCGTTGCACCGTGGACTTGCCGACCCCCTGTGCTTTGGCCATCGAACGCACGGACCAATGCGTGGCATCGCGAGGTGTCGTGTGGAGAGTCGCCTCAACAATGGCCTTCACCAGGTCCGCCGAAAGAGCCTGCGGACTCGGACCGTGGGGTGCGTCCTCGGTCAATCCCATCGGTCCGTGATCCTCGAAACGTCTTCGCCATTGGATTACGGTCGGACGGGAGGTGGACAGTTGCGCGGCGATCGCGTTGTTCGACAGGCCATCCGCCGCCAACAGGCAAATACGCGCCCTCAGGACCGTTCGCTGGGGGCTCGTCTTGGCCCGCTTCCAAGCTTCCAATGTCGCGCGCTGCTCATTCGTCATCTTCAGAGTGTCTGCCTTTTCCCACATGCCACAAGTCTACTGCAATTAGGACCCATTGTCAAGATATTAGTGGGACACTACACTAGC
>JBLMWN010000007.1:0-13403 GCA_050257255.1 Betaproteobacteria bacterium
GGTTCCTTGTCGAGCAGTTCTTTCATATCGGAGCTTGTGCCCGATACGCCGATGAGCCCTGATTGTTTGTTCACCATACGATTGAGGGCGGCGGCATCCATTCCCTTTTGCTGGAGCAGATACACGATAACGCCGGGATCAAGGTCGCCCGAACGGGTGCTCATCACGAGCCCTCCCGCTGGAGTGAATCCCATGGTCGTGTCCACGCTCGTGCCGTGCCTGAATGCCCCCATGCTCGCCCCGTTTCCAAGATGGGCGATGACCACCCTGCCGTCTGCCGCCTCCGTTCCCGCCTCTCTGACGAGCTCATTCAGGATGTACTCGTAGGACAGCCCGTGGAATCCGTATCGCAACACACCGTGCTTGAGCACTTCGTCAGGCAGCGCATAGCGCTGCGCGACCGCGGCCATGGTCCGGTGGAAGGCGGTGTCGAAGCAGGCAACCTGTTTCATGCCGGGATAGAAGCGTCCGAATTCCTTAATGGCGTCGATTTCATGCGGCAAATGATCAGGCGCGAACGGGATGAGCTCATCGAGTGCGGCCAAAAGCCCGGGGGTTATGATATGCGGCTTGGTGTATGCTCGTCCGCCGTGCACCAGACGGTGACCGATGGCATCGACATCCTTGCCGGCGCTGCTGCGGTCCAGCCAGCCCGTGATCTCTTTCAATGCCGGGCCGTGATCGCGCAGGTCAAGGTTTTTTTCGATGATGGTCTTTCCTGAGCCGTCTTTGATGTGAAACAGGCCCGAAGCAAAACCGATCCCGGTCACGCTCCCCGTCGACACCAGCTCTTCCTGCGGTTCCATGCGGTAGAGAGAGATTTTGATGCTCGATGATCCGCTGTTGATGGTCAGTATGTGCATGGAATCATTGTCAGCCTCGACGTCCGCCGCTCGCGTACTTATGAGACCCTGGGCAGCGGCGGCCAGCCGAGGATGAATAGCGCGGCGCTAGATGTCCGTTCTCCGCCTGTTGATGATCGACAGAAACTCTTCCCGGGTCGCCGGGTTTGAACGGAACACACCGAGCACCGACGAGGTCACGAACATGGAGTTCTGTTTTTCAACGCCGCGCATCATCATGCAGAGGTGACGCGCTTCGATCATCACGCCCACGCCGTCGGCATTGATCGAGTCTTTGATCGCGTAGGCGATCTGCTCCGTGAGCCGTTCCTGGATCTGGAGCCTCCTGGCGAACATATCGACGAGGCGGGCCAGTTTGCTGATGCCGAAGACCCTTCCCCGGGGAATGTACCCGATATGGCAGCGGCCGTAAAAGGGCAGCATATGATGTTCGCACAGGCTGTAGACCTCGATGTCCTTGACGACGACCATGCTGGTGGTTTCCTGCGCGAAGCACGCCTGATTGATCAGCTTCTCGACGTCGGCGTGATAACCCGACGTGAGATAGGCGAGCGCATCAGCAACGCGCTTGGGCGTGTCGACCAGCCCCTCCCGTGCCGGGTCTTCGCCGAGCTCGTTCAGCAGTTCTTTTATCAGGTGTGCGATTCTTTCACTGTTTCCGCTCATGGAGGATATCCTTTCGTATGCGTTCGGTGTAGCTTTTTAGCGGCTTCATGCCTCTCCGGGACAGTCTTGATGCCGCCTCGTCGATGCTGGAACCCGATCCCGGCACCACCAACCCCGGCTCGAGCTCATGGAGGGGGATCGCGAGAAAGGGCCGTCGGACGATATCCGGGTCTGGAAGCGTAAGGTCGTCCGTCGTCAGCACGAGTTCATCATAGAGAATCAGGTCGAGGTCGATTGTTCTGGCTGCATAGTTATCTCCGCTCCGTCTGCGACCCAGCGCTTCTTCTATCCGCCGCAGCACCCGATGTTTCAGCTCACGAGGCGGCAGTTCCGTTTCAATCTCAATCACACAATTATAGTACGACGGCTGGCCTTGTGGCCCGATGGGTTCAGTACGATATACGGTGGAAACGGCACGGATGTCAACCTGTCTGCCGAGCAGGTGAAGGGCTTCTTTCACATTCTCTGCAGGTTCGATGTTCGATCCGATGCTGACGAACGCCCGGGCCATGACTACTGCTTTCGCATCCGAGTTATTTCCACGCCCACGGTCCTCGCGAATCGAAGCGCTGCCGGTTTCTCGACCCGTACCTGTACTTGTACAACCGAGGGGTGTTCGAGACAAATATCGGCAACGGCCTGGGCCAGCGCCTCCACGAGATAAAATTGAGAGTTTTCGGCCATACTCATGATCCGTTTGTTCAGAGCACGGTAGTCCACGGAGTCTTCGAGGCGGTCGCTCGTTCCCGCCTTGCTGAGATCCAGGTCAAGCGCCAGATTGATCAGCACGTCCTGCTTGTCCTTGCGTTCTTCATCGCGGACGCCGATGATGCAGCGCACGAGGAGATCGCTAATCAGGATTCGGTCCATTGCCGTCCTCCAGAAGGTGGCGGCCACCGTCAACATAGACGACCTGGCCGGTCACGAAATCAGCCTTGAGCAAATAGAGTACCGCATCTGCGATATCATCAGGCGCGCCATGACGCTTGAGCGGCACGGTCTGCGCCAGTTGCTCGAGGTAAGCTTCATCTTTGCCCGCCGGAGGAAGGATCAGGCCCGGCGCCACGCCGTTCACCGCGACGCCGGGCGCGAATTCCAGCGCGCATATCCTGGTCAGGGTTGCGAGTACCTGTTTGCTCAGAATGTAGGCCACATGCTCCCGGTCATAGCCGGCGATCTTCGCATCGAGCAAATTGATGATCTTGCCGCGGCTTACAAGCCTGGCAAACTCTCGGCTCAGGACGAACGGCGTCCAGGCATTCACGTGCAGATGCCGGCTCACGTCTCCGAAGCCGACGTCCATGAGCGTACTGGGAAGAAAAATGGACGCGTTGTTGATGAGAATATCGAGCGATCCTGCCGTATTCAGTGCCCGTGCAATGAGCGTTTCGTATTCTTCCGGTTTTTCCAGGTCAGCCGATACGTTCCAGGACTTTGCCCCGCAGTCCATTACTTCGCCGCAGACCTTGACGGTCTCAGTCTCGAGGGATTTGCGGTCATGGGCGATGATATTAACTCCCTCTTCGGCAAGGGCTATTGCAATGGCGCGTCCGATGCGCCTGGTTGCGCCGGTGACGAGGGCGGCCTTGCCCCGCAAACCTTTTTTCACCACCGTATGTTCACTGGTGTGCTTCGTCATAGATTGCCCTTGACTCCTGGTCTTCGCGGCGGCAGTCGACGACTGATGGATCCATGATGACGGTCGGGGCAAGCGGAAAAAGCAAGTCTCAAAGGAAACCGAAGCGCTGCGCCCGCCTCTTTACCAGCAATTGATCAAAACGGTTTCAAAACCGGTAGCCGATGCCTGCCAGGATTACGTCGGTGTCACGATTATAGTCCGTAATCGTGCGGTTCCACGAAATTCGAATGCCCCAGTGCGGGTGGAACCCATAGCTGCCGGTCAGCGTGAGCACTCCGGACAGGAACCTGTCATGCGCCGAACTGGAATGAGGGTCTCGGTAGCGGTCGATGCCGTGATAAGGGCCGAAGCCGATGCCGAGGGCCAGACGGTCATCTTCGAGGAATGCCTTGGCCGCCCAGAGCTGCGTGATCAGGCCGTTCCGGGCAATCACGCTGTTTTTCCCCTCATAGAGCCAGGTTATCGTCCATTCCACGGAAGGCCGCAAACACCTCCGGTATTCGATGCTCCCGGCATCCGCGGGTTCCGAGCCAAAACTGTTCACGATCGTCCGGCCGAAGAACACGGTCATCTCGTTGTTCATCGTCCTCCGGCGCCGGGGCGTCGGCTGGGTCAGCGGAGCCGCCGAGAGAGGAGCTTCGAGCTGGTATCCGACGCCGAAGACTGCCGAGACGGTGTCTATGCTCTCACTCGTCTCGATAACGTTGGTGCGCAACTGGACAAGCCATCTGCTTTCCCCGTGCCACGTAGCGGCAAAGCTTAAAATCCCACCCCATCCATGGTCGTTATAGTGGGATGTGCCGGCCGGAGCTGCCATCGTGTCAAAAAAGTAAAACGGTCCGAAACCGGCGGCAAGGGAGAGCCGTCGATCGAACACGTTTGCGCGCGTCCAGATCTGGACGCTATGGCCGTCACGATGGTGATTCGGTGTGTGGCCTTCGTTCAGGTAGGAAAGGCTGTAGGCAAAATGCTCCGCCAGCCCCTCCCGGTACTCGATCTGCCAGGAATAGGATCTGTCATTCGTCTCGGTGTCCTGCATTGCTCCGCCAAGAAAGAAAATTTCCTGGGCCCCGGCAGGACAAGCCGCAACGATGGAAACAATGATCACAACCGTCCATCCCATCCCGATTTCCCTAATCCTGAGTTCCCCCGTCCCCCTCCCGCGTGCGGTCCCTGTCCGCATGACTCTGCCCGTGCGGCGCTCGCTCCCCTCCTTCGGTCTCGGGGGGCAGGCGCCTTGTGCAAATCACCTCATCTGCCGCTCAGGCCGCCTGGCGAACGGCTGTCAGCAGGTCGATTTTCGCGGCCAGGATGAAATCGTTCATCGACAATCCGTTGATCTTGTGGGTCGACAGGGTGACCCGGACTTTATTGTACGAGATGAGGATGTCCGGATGGTGGTCCTGATCATTCGCAATCCCGGCAATCAGGTTCACGAAATTTATGGCTTGACGAAAATCCTGGAAGTTGAATTCCCGTACGATCTCCTTGTCGTTGAGCGACCACGCCGGGATTTGCTGCAGCAGTGTCTCCGCTTCCTTCCGGGAAAGCGGGGGAGTCCCTTTTTTTATCGGTTCGCATTTTTGTTCCGCAAGTTTCATGATTGCCTCCCTTGAGATTTCTTTTTAGCGTATCAATCCGCGCAGACTTTCCTTCGTAACTTTTTCGCCTTTGCGGATCAGCGTGCGCGCAGTTTCGACCTTTTCCCATACGTTGCACATCATGGCGCCACGGACCTTTCCGTCCTTGAGATAGTAGATCACGCCCGTATTGTTTTCTTGCTGCCAATCGGCAAACGTTTCGAGTTGCGAGTCAACTTCTCCGACAGCCTCATACCCGAACTCGAAGAGGTCCGAGAAGAAGTAGGGCATATAGGTATATGGCTCGCGCGCGCCGGCCATGTTCCGTCCGGCCCATTTGCCCTGGTTCAAAGCATTATCCCAGTGCTCGACGCGCGTTTGCTTCCCGAGAGCCTGGTACGGGAAGAAAGCGATGTCTCCCGCCGCATAGATGTCGGGGAGTGAAGCCTGAAGATATTCATTTACAATGATCCCGTTGGCAGTCTGCAGTCCGGCCTTGCGCGGGAGATCAAGGGACGGCGCAATGCCGACCCCCACGATCACCATGTCCGATTCGATCTCTTTGCCGCTCTCCGTGCGCGTGACGAGCCTGTTCCCTTGTTCTGAGAACGATGCCGGCTTTTCTCCGGCGAAGACCTTTATGCCGCGCGTGACAAACAGGTTCAGGAGAGCCCGCCCAAGGTATTCGGGAAAGACCCGGCTTACCAGATACGGATCGGGAAAGATCATGGTCACGTCAACCTTATTTATAGCGAGAGCCGCAGCTATTTCAGAGCCGATGAATCCGCCGCCGATGACGACCGCGGATTTCCCCTCTGATGACTCTTTCCGTACTCTCAGGTAATCGTCCAAATACCGGTAATAGCAGATGCCCTCAAGATTGCCGCCCGGGATGGACAGGGTCCGCGGAACGCCGCCCGTGGCGAGGAGGAGCTTTTGATAACGATACTGTTTTCCCTCACCTGTCGTGACCGCCTTCTGTCTCGGGTCAATCGCTGTGGCCGTGATGCCCGGAGCCAGGGTGACCCCGTTCTGGTCGTAAAATTTCTGATCATGCAGAAAAATTTCTTCGACCTTCTTTTTGCCGAACCAGAGTTTCTTCGACAGAGGCGGACGGTCATAAGGCAGGTGCTTTTCAGCGCCCATGAGCAGGATGCCCCCGTTCTTGTCGCGATCACGGATGCCCTCCACTGCCGATGCTCCGGCAAGACCGCCACCGACAATTATATAGGTATATGTCTCGTCAGCCATGAGGTGTCTCCTTGATATTCCTGTTGCCTGCCGACTCAGAATTCATAATCCAAGAAACGCCTGTTTATATTCTGTTCTTAATATATCATAGTTATTTTGAAAAATGTGCCGGACTCCCGACGAATGGGGACATCCGGTTTTTGCATGAGCCTAGGCAAGTCACCCGGTTCTTAATTTTCTAAACAGGGGGAAAATAGACAAATCCAAGATAGGTTGCCATCGGCGAGTGATCTGGTCTTCTCGGAATCGGCTAGAGGTTGAAGAAAAATCGCAGCATTATGTGACTGCTTGATGGTTTGATTTAATGGTAGAGCGATGTGGATAGAAAGTCAAGGAATCACGGGAAAGGATGCAGACTCACAACGCGGTACATCATAGATACGACGCACCTCTTCAGTGTAAGTGCCGCCCGCCTCGTGAACAATGAGCGGCGGCAGTGTCTCGAGACCGATACCCGCTGATTTTACCGCTTCCAGCAAGACGAGCGACGCAGGTCTTTGTTCGTAGGGATGAACAAACCGGAGACGTTTCGGCTCCATTTTTTTCTCATGAAGCAAAGCCATCAATTCAGCTGTGCGACCTGCAGGAAAGACGAGGAAGTACCTGCCCTTGTTTTTTAACAGCGGCTGAAGGTTAAGCCAGAGAGAGAGGGGCGCGCTCTGGTCATGCCGGGCGATGTGACGTTCAACGGAGGGGCTTTTTCTGCCGGCTCCCCATTTTGTATAAGGCGGATTGGCAACGATGACATCGAATGCATCCGGTGCGATCGACCGGTTCAGATATCTGATGTCCCGGTTAACCGGCGCAATTTTATCGAGTAGTCCGTTGCCCTCGATATTTCGGCACAACAGATCGTATGGGAGCGGCTCAACTTCATCGGCTACGAATCGCGCTCTTGGGAATTTTTTAGCGAGCAGGATGGAGATTACGCCGGTCCCTGCGCCCGGCTCGAGTACTCTATCTCCGGATTTTATGCGGCTGAAGTCGGCAAGGAGGAGGCTGTCGAGGGTGAAACGGTTGCCCTTTTTTGGCTGGATAATCGTCACGATGCCGGCACCGCGGAGGGAAATGCTGTCATGGGTAACGGCGGTCATTTTATTTTTTCCACGTATTCGGCGGGCAGACGCTTGGGCTTGCCGTCCGCGTTGACGTACACGGCTTTTGCCCGGCATTCGACAAAGACCCGTTGCGTCGTCTTCTCACGCATGATGTGTTCGAATACCATCGTAGCACGTGTCATGTCCCTGACCCATGTTTCGATTTCGATCACATCGCCGTACCGTGCCGGAGATTTGTAGTCGATCTCCACCCGGAGGACCATAAAGATCGTACCTTCATCCATGAGCTTCCTGACCGAATACCCTTTGGACGCCAGGTACTCGGTCCTCGCCCGTTCCATGTAGCGTAGATAGTTTGCATAGTACACCACTCCGCCGCAGTCTGTGTCCTCGTAGTAGATTTTTACTTCCATCGTGTGGTTCATATCTGCTCTCCTTCGTGGATTATGGAAAAGCAGTTTAAGATATTTTTTGTGTTTTGTCGAGGGGAAGATGAGGCAGAGGCGGATTGGCGAGGCATACTATCGACTGTCAGTCGATAAACAACGGGCGAAATGAGAACTGAGCATTCACGAGAGAAAGTCAGGATATAAAATCAGGATATAACGTATACAAACAAGGGAAATGGAAAAAGCGTTCTGGTCAAAAAAAAAGGCGTTGCCACCGAACCGGTCTTGATATTCCGCTGAGCCGCGAATACTGTCGGGAAGTATAACCTGCTTCTGCGGCTCTGCTTTGCAGACCCTGTAAAGCGTAGTGTATATTGCTCTTCCCGACTATCCCCGTGGCTTAGGGGTTTTAGCTCTTGCGTCCTTATGGCCGCCTGAGTTGCGGCCGGGAGATTGGCCGCTCAACTTGCAGCCTTCTTACCGGTCTCGGCGCTCCATCAAGAACGGTGCCTGATCCCCTTTATAACGGGTTATCATCTGTACACCTATCGGTGCTGGTTCGGCAACGCCCTTACGAACCCTTGAACAACTTTCAAAGAACGTTATTCCTTTTTTTCTCTCTGTCCTTCATCTATACTATACCATTTTTTTGCATTTCCTGCAGGATAATTTTTCTAGAATTGTCTTGACCGCTCGCGGAATTCTCTTTACAATTTCACCACGTTACACATGGATAAAATCAGTCCGACAAAAGAAGACTTTCTGCTACAACTCGAGTCTGGAAGGATCATACCCCTTGCCGCAGAAATCACTGTGAAGGGGCTGTCGCCGCTCTCGGCGCTCCAGACACTGAGGCCCGCCGGCTACCCCGTGCTTCTCGAAAGCTCGCGTATGAACGACCGGAGCGGCAGATACTCGTTCGTCACGGCAGAACCGTATCTGATCTTCAAATCGCGAAGCGATACGGTGGAACTCATTCTCCCGGAAACGCCCGCGGGGAAATACGGCAGACGGGCGACGATGAAGCGGAAGCCGCTTCTGAAACTGCGGGAGCTTCTCAATAACTTCCGGACAGCCAGGGTCCCCGGTCTTCCGCCATTTACGGGAGGGGCGGTCGGATTTTTATCCTATGATTTCGTTCATCAGTTCGAAAAACTTCCGCGCACGGCCGCGTCTGATCTGGACATTCCGGAAGCCTACTTCATATTTGTTGACCTTGTCGTCGCCTTCGATCATGTCCTGAACAAAGCCTGGGTGATTGTCACTCCCGGTGCGCGAGAGCGGGAACTGGGATTTCGGCGGCCTGAGCCCGGCCAATGGGGCGCTCTCTATGACAAGGCTTCGGAGCGTCTTGCGGCAACGATTGCGAAACTCGACGCCGCGCCGGCGCAGGGCGACCCATCATCAATCGAAGAGAAGCAGGCAGGGACCCGAGTCGATCTTGTTTCCAACCTGACCCGGGCCGAGTTCGAGTCCATGGTGCGGCGGTGCAAGGAGTATATCGCCGCGGGAGACATCTACCAGGCCAACCTGTCTCAGCGACTCTCGGCGTCCCTCGGAGGCGCGGACCCGTTCCGCTTGTACAAGATCCTGCGCGCGATCAACCCTTCTTCCTTTGCGGCCTTTCTCGATTTCGGCGATCTGCAGCTGGTAAGTTCCTCACCCGAACGCCTCATCCGTCTCCGTGAAGGCATTGCTGATACGCGTCCGATCGCGGGCACGCGGCGGCGGGGGGCCGATCCAGCGGAGACGCGCGAGCTTTCCGTCGAACTCCTGACAAACGAGAAAGAACGCGCCGAACACATCATGCTTCTGGACCTCGAGCGGAACGATCTCGGCAGGGTGTGCGAATACGGTACGGTCGTTGTTGACGAGATGATGGTGATAGAGGACTACTCCCACGTGATCCACATCGTCTCGAATGTCCGCGGCAAGCTCACGCCGGGGAGGGACGCCTTTGATCTCGTTCGGGCGGTGTTTCCGGGCGGCACGATCACGGGCGTCCCCAAGGTGCGGTGCATGGAAATCATCGATGAGCTCGAACCGGTGGCGCGCGGGCCGTATACCGGGTCCATCGGCTACTTCTCGAGCGCCGGGGACATGGACCTGAACATCATTATCAGGACCTTTGTCGTGAAAGAGGGCGTCGCGCATATCCAGGTCGGGGCCGGGATCGTCGCCGACTCCGATCCTGCCAGGGAATATTTTGAAACGCTCCAGAAGGCCGAGGCGCTCAAGAACGCGCTCGGGATGCTCTAAAAGCTGCTTTTTCCCTGTTGCAACTTTGGTCTACTTGCGTTATAGTTAAAAGCTAAGTATCAAGGAAAGGAGTGAGGTCCGTGTTCTTCGTGGAGCTGGTGATGCAGGGCGTGCGCGGATTCCAGGAACTCGCCCGGGTGAGATTCCAGAGCGGGTTTAATATTGTCTCCGGCGGCAATGAATCGGGAAAGACCACGGCCATCGACGCCATGCAGCGGCTGCTCTTTCCGACAGGCCAGGGAGGGGCAGTCGAGTCACTCCTGTCGAGACAGACGCCTGATGCTTCGCGCGGTGCACTCGTAGTGTGTTCTGACGACGGCGCATACTACCGGATCATCCAGGATTTCTCGAAGCACGCCGTGAACCTTTCCCGCTACAATTCGGATTCAAAGGAATTTAAACTGCTGTACAAGGATTGGGACAGGACTGGTCAGTTTCTGGCCGGAATGACCTCGGGCATTTCCGAAGAGGACTACGCACGGGTATTCCTGTTCCGGCGTGAGCATTATAATACCGACCGCGCACCGTCCCCCGCGCGGGCTGCTTCGGCTGCGCCCCGACCGTCCGCTGTCAGGCCCGCGTTAGCCAGCGGCAAGACCGCAGCCAGCCGGGCAAGGCTCGCTGAACTTCGTGAATCGCTTAAGAAGGCCGAGGAGGCCGCCGATGCCGACTATCGGTACCAGTCCGCAAAGCTTGCCCTCGACGAAACAAAGAAAAAACTGGCGTCCCTTGAGGAGATGGACCGAAAGAAGTCCGAGATCGAGGCGACGCTTGCGGAGCTCAAAGGATGTGATAAACTTCCTGAGGATCTTTCAGGGCAGATCGAGGTCCAGGAGCAGCGTCAGGGCCAGAAGCTGGCTGAGATGGACGAACTGAACAAGGAACTGGAAGGATTGAAGGTTCAGTTGGATAGCATCCCGGTGGTAAATCTTACGACTGACAAGCTGTTCATTGCCGGCGCCGTTTTCCTCATCCTCTCAATTCTGGCAGGTGTGTTCGTGCTGACGGATAGATACGCTCATTACTTTCCGGTCGGCATTATCCTGTCGTTTATCCTGATAGCCGTAGCCTGGTACAACGGCTCCCGTAAGAATGCCCAGCGCAGGGCCATCCGGAGGGACACGGAAGCCCTCGAAGAGGAACGCATTGAACTGGAGAAAAAATTTGTACACGAGGGCGCTTCGATAGCGGCCTATATGCGCGCCGTGGGAGCAAGTACCATGGGAGAGCTCAAGGAAAAGGGCGACAACTATCGTTATTTTTCCTCTCTCCTCAGGGACAACGAAGAGGCGCGGCAGCGCATGTTCGGCGATCTTACGCCCGAGGTCCTGCAGCAGCAATACAGCAAACAGCAGGAAGAGACCCTCGAATTGGAACAAGCGGCGCGGGCGGTTGCCCCGTATGCCATTGATACTTACGCCATCAGGCAGGATATTGAGCGACTGGAGAGCGAGTCGGCCCCTGCCGACCCGTCCTGGGATTCGGGTGACCGCGGCCGGGATTTCCCGGCAGGTTTCGGACCTCCGCTGGCAGGCAGCGGTCAGGATGGATTTCTCGCCGAATTGGGCATCGCCAGCAGGATTGGCGGCATTGAGATGGAGACGCTTACCCCGGCAGTTGAGGCCGCGGCACAGCGAAATTTGTCCGCCATAACGACCGGCAGGTATGTTCGAATTGAGGTCGGTCATGACGGGCCGCCCGTTGTGCATGCCAAGGACGATTTGGTTGTCAGTTTTGCGGAACTAAGCCACGGAACAAAAGCACTCATCTATTTCTGCTTCAGGACCGGTCTCGTCGAAGCGCTGGTTGGGAAACGGCGGCTGCCTTTCGTCCTGGACGACGCTCTCGCCGGTTTCGATCCCGTACGGCAGCAGGCCGCTTGCCATATCCTGCGCACCCTCGGCACGAAAACCCAGGTGGTCCTCTTTACCTCGAATCCCGCGCTCAGAGCGGCGGGAGATGTCTCTGTGGAGTTCAAGTAGATGCAGGGTGCCTTTATCACCTTCGAGGGAATCGAGGGCTCCGGGAAATCTACGCAGATCGTCCAGCTCGCGAACTATCTCTCCGCACACGGCAGGTCCGTCATACTCACCCGGGAGCCCGGCGGGACGGCTATCGGAGACCAGGTGAGGAAGATCCTGCTCGATCCGGCAAATGCCGCGCTCGACCCGAGGGCAGAGCTGCTTCTCTACGCCGCGGGCAGGGCACAGCACCTGGCGGAGGTTATCAGACCCGCTCTCACTGCCGGCAAGATCGTGTTCTGCGACCGGTTTTCCGACGCCACGCTCGCGTACCAGGGATATGGGCGCGGGCTTGATCTCGAACTGATCCGGTCTCTGGACCGGATCGTGACGGAAGGCATGCGACCGGACCTGACGATCCTTCTCGACATCGAGGCAGCAGCAGGACTCTCGCGCGCGAGGAAAAGAAACAGCCGCAGCGGATTAGAAGCGGAGGCGCGGTTTGAGAACGAGCAGCTGTCGTTTCATGAGCGTGTGCGGCAGGGATACCTTGAACTGGCAAAGCAGGAGCCCGGCCGGTTCCATATCGTGGATGCTTCGCCGTCGCCGGAGATCATACAGAACAAGCTCCGGCAGATTGTGGACGAGATGCTGCGGATCGGAAAATAAAAATGAGAAAAGAGATAACTAACATTTTTTTTGTTGCTGAGGACCTTTCGGCTTCTCTCAGGGCAGACTCCGAGGGAGCGGAGAAGGTTCTCCGGTTGCTATTTTGACTTCGCGAACCTTGCGGTAAACGAGATTTTTCCGAAATTTATATACAGGCGCTTTCCCCTATACCAGAATGTCTTTTAACGATATAGAAGGACACGACCGGCCGATAACTATATTGAAACGGGCGCTTGCGAACAAGACGCTTGCCCATGCGTATCTCTTCTCCGGTGAGACAGGGATCGGCAAGAAGATGACGGCCCTTGCGCTCGCTGCCGCCGTGAATTGCGCGAACAGCGGGCCCGGGGGCGGATGCGGCGAATGCCCGTCGTGCCGCAAGGTCGCTTCAGGCGGTCATCCGGATGTCCATCTCGTGATTCCCGACGGTGACGAGATCAAGATTGACCAGATCCGGCAGGTGCAGGCTGATCTTGCGCTTATGCCCTTTGAAGGCGTCAAGAAGACGCTGATCGTTGACTCCGCCGAGTGTATGAACCCGGCTTCGTCGAATGCCTTCCTGAAAACGCTCGAGGAACCGCCGGGAGACGCCCTTATCATCCTGATCACCTCAATGCCGCAAAGCTTGCTGTCAACCATCCGTTCACGGTGTCAGGAGGTCAGGTTTCAGCCGCTGCCGCGTCACACGCTTGCGCGGGCACTGGTGAAAAAACGCGGGCTTTCGGAGGGGGACGCTTGGTTTCTTGCGGCGCTGGCGCAGGGGAGCATGGGCCGCGGCCTCGAAATGGATGTGGGGCAGGAAAGTGCCGAGCGGGACCGGATCATGGCCCTCTGGGAAGGGTTGCATGGGATGGGCGCCAGCGAGGTGCTTGCCCTCGCAGAAAGCTACGCGAAAGACCGTGAACGGTTCGACCGCCTGCTCGCCATAGGCGTGGAATGCCTTCGCGACGCACTGGTGTTCCGCGAAACGGCTGACGAGCGGCTGCTTGTGCAGGCGGGGGCCGGAGAACGGTTCCGGCACTGGGGGGCGTGGTACTCCATCCCAAGGATGCTTGCTGACCTCGAGCT
>JBLMWN010000008.1:0-2665 GCA_050257255.1 Betaproteobacteria bacterium
TGCCCAGATCTCCCTCGAGCTTCGCACCGAAATAATTGACCGTGGTTGTTACCGGTACGCCAGACTGCGTGCTGCCGTCATAATCAACATTGCCCCCGAAAAGCTCGACCTTGGGATTCAGAGTCATATTGTTCGAAAATTCCTTCCGGTAGGCAAATCCGACGCCCGTGAGCGTGCCCGATTCTTTCAACAAACGGGAGCCGTCGCCGACGAATTCCTTCCAAACAAAGCTGTCAAACGCCACATAGATGTCGGCTTCCCCTGCAAAGGCCATATTGCCCGAGCAGAGCACGACAAGAACGAACGTCATCAGCCATAAACGTCGGAACCCCATGACCTCACGCTGCATAACAGCCATCCCTTTCCAGGAACAGCGTTCCCGGCTTCAGGTTTGACAAATTAAAAGCAAAATTTGCCACAGATCCCAGAAAACACAGGGTCAACCCTTTGGCAGCCGTAGCGGGCTTTGTTTTCATAATCCGCCAAATGCAACAAGACTACTTCCCCGCTTTCAGCATATGGATCGCCATCTTGTGCACATCCTCTGCCGCTTCCATGATTCCCTCTGCCAACGTGGGATGGGCATGGATCATCTCCCCCAGCTGTTTTGCCGTGGCCCCCATCTTCATGGCAAGTGCGCCTTCGTGCACCATGTCCGTAGCATGGACCCCGCAGATGTGCACACCGATCACCCTGTCGGTTGCTTCGTCTGAGATGATCTTTACCATGCCGGTGATTTCTCCCATTGCGTGCGCCTTTCCGAGCGCCCGGTACGGGAACCGTCCGACCCGGTACTTGACGCCCTTCTCGATCGCCTGCTTCTCGCGCAGACCGACGCTGCCGATCTCGGGCATGGTGAAGATGCCTGACGGGACCACGGTGTAGTCCATCTTCTCATTGCCGCCGAGTGCGTTCTCCACGGCTACGAGGCCTTGGTGCGAGGCCACGTGGGCGAGCATGTTCTTTCCTGTCACATCGCCGATCGCGTAAATGCCCGGTACCGTGGTTTCCATGGCATCATTTACGATGATTTCGCCTCGCTTTCCCGTTGACACGCCGACACTGTCGAGGCCGAGGTTCTCCGAGTTCATGCTGCGGCCGATGGACACGAGGATCATCTCGGTGCTCACTTGCTGACCATTGCTTAAGCTCGCGACGATCAACCCGTCGCTCATCTTCTCTACCTTCTCAACTTTGACGTTCGCCACAAGTTTGATTTTGGATTTTTTAAACTCGCGCTCGATGATGTCCGCCATCTCCTCGTCCTCGGTGGAGATTGCGCGAGGGAGCATCTCGACCATCGTCACCTCGGCGCCGAAGGACCGGTAGATGAATGCGAACTCGGATCCGATGACCCCGGCGCCGACGATAAGCAGGCTTTTGGGAATTCTCTTGAGCAGGACCGCATCGTCGCTCGTGATAACGCTCTCGCCGTCGAACGGGAAGCCGGGCAGCAGCGCGGGACGGGAGCCTGTAGCGATAATGACCTTGTCGGATTTAACGTCCATGGTCGTGCCGTCCCCCTGGACCACCCGCACTACATCGGGAGAGAGCAGCGAGCCGCGGCCCTCGATGAGGTTCACGCCCCAGCTCTTGAAATACCCCCGGATGCCTTTCACCTGTATGGAGACGACCTTGTCCTTGCGCTCCCGGATCTTCGCGAGGTTGTAGGTGACCTCGCCGGATACCTCGATGCCGAAATCGGCGGCGTTACGCATGTGCTCGAGCTCCTCAGCAGAGGCAATAAGGGTTTTTGTAGGGATGCAGCCCCAGTTCAAGCACGTACCGCCCACTTCCTCGTTCTCGATGATCGTGACTTGCGCGCCCTTCTGCGCGGCGCGAATCGCGGCCACGTAGCCACCCGGCCCTGCGCCGATGATCGTAAGTTTCACCGCCATATCAGCTCCTTCTGCAAAACCGACTTGAACAATTTTCCCACCACAGAGAACGCAGAGAAAACTAAAAAACCGAAGTACCTTGAGAATGAAATCCGAGTTCGTCTGCAAAAAACTGCGTTCAAACAAAGATTCTTTTTTTGAATTCCTCGGCGTCCCTGCGGAAAAGCGCTTTACTGTTAAGAAAAAAGGGAGAGTAAAAACTCTCCCTTCCAGTTGTTATTAATATTGGGTTCGGCTTCGTATCTTTTCTACTTCTCCTCCTCTTCTTTCAGGAACTTTTCGTATTCCGACTTCGTCATCAGGTCATTGAGCTCAGTGGCATCGCTCATGTCGAGTACCACGAGCCAGCCGTTGCCATAGGGATCTTCATTGATGATTTCAGGTGAGTCTGCAAGATCCTCGTTCACTTCCACCACCGTGCCCGAAACAGGGCAGACGACAGGAGAAGTCGCCTTCGTGGACTCAATCTCGGAGAGCTCGGAATCTGCATCGACCTCGGTGTCGGCCTCGGGCAGATCGACATAAACGACATCGCCGAGCTGCTGCTGCGCGTAGTCGGTGATCCCGACGGTCGCCCGCTTTCCTTCTGCCCGCACCCAGGTATGTTCTCTATGATATTTAATGTCATCAGGATTCATGTGTGCCTCCAAGATATGACCGCGGTGAGAATGAGTCTGTTTTTAGCCTATGCGCGAAATTTTGTCAAGAAAAAAAACGGAAAAGGGCATTCCCGATTTCCAGGTCTGTTCCATTGGAAAATATTTTTT
>JBLMWN010000009.1:0-4648 GCA_050257255.1 Betaproteobacteria bacterium
CAAGAAAACCTTTAAGTCTTGTTTTTTAAAACCCAAATGATTCGGCATTTCTTTGCGAGCTTAGCGACTTTGCGCGAAATATTCTTCCCATTTTGAGAAGAATTTGATTTGTAACCGAGTAACCGAGTAACTGACTAATATGTCACCCTGAACCCGTTTTAGGGTCTCGTAATATGTTGAAAAGATGAGATGCTGAAATGAATTCAGCATGACAGTTTGTGCTTTTTCCGACTTTTTACGACTTCATCAATGCAAGACGTTTCGGATATTCGGTCATTGCCATTTGGAATTTATTTGGAGCTTGGAATTTGTGATGTGGAATTCGAGTTGAGATATGTCTCTTAAGAAAAAAATTGCACTCGGTTTTTTCATCAGCGCCTTTATCATCGCGATCCTGGCTGCGTTCGAATACATCAATTTTATCGAACTCAGAAAAGAGGTCCGCTACCTGGAGGTGACGGATACGATCGGTCGCAAGTCGCTCCAGCTCCGGCGGCATGAGAAAAACTTCCTCCTCTACAGCCCCCAGAAGAGCGATGAGGAGGCCGCGGCTGTCCACGACTACCTCGGGCAGCTCAAGGATATTCTGGCGCAGAACCCGCATATCGACAAGGCTGACAAGCTGGCGCTGCGCGGCAGCCTCGCCGAATACGAACGGCGATTTACGACCATCGAAGCCTCGGCAAAGCGTCTGACCAGTTTGTTTGAAAAGACCGGGGCAAGCTACCCGAGGAACGAACAGCTCTTTGCACTCGTCGAAGCGACCTTTCTGGAGCGGCCGCTACGGTCCGCCGATTTTCTTGAGCGGCAGCGGCTGCTGCCCCGCGGCCATGCGCTGACGGCCGAACTCCGGGAACTCGATGCTGAAATTACGGCCCTCAGGAAAACCGGCGAGGACATCCTCGTCACCTCCAAGGACCTCGACAAAGTCGCACGTGAGAAGGCCGAGACGGTCATCCGCGTTTCGCAGATCGCGATCCTGATCTTCTTCCCGCTGTTTTTCGCCGTCGGCATCGGCATGCTTTTCTTTATCACCGCGAATGTGGTGAGACGGCTCATGCTTCTTATTAGTGTAGTGGAAAAAACGGGGAAAGGCTCTTATCCCCATCTTGCCGTCGCCCCGTCGGACGGAGGCGCCCGCGACGAGGTAGGTCTTCTGATCGACAAGTTCAACGACATGGAAGATCAGCTCGCCCTGCACGAAGCGGAGCTTGAGCATAAGAACAGAGAATTAATGCAGGCCAAGAAGCTGGCGGCCATCGGCACACTCGCTTCGGGCGTGGCTCATGAGCTGAACAACCCGCTGAACAATATCTACCTGTCGGCTCAGATGCTCACCCGCGAGGCGGGAGAAAAGTGCTCCCCAGAGGTGAAAGAAGCGGTGAGCGACATCGTGGGTCAGACGGAACGGGTGAAGCGGATCGTCAGCGACCTCCTGGAGTTCGCCCGCGGAAAGGAACTGCAGTTCCAGGAGGTGGACCTGGCCGGACTGATCACCGATGCGTACAAGCTCGCCCGAAGCTCGCGCGACCTGGACGGGATCCGGTTCTCACTTACGTCCGATCCTTCCCGGATGATCGTGTCCGCGGATCAGGGACAGCTGGAGCAGGTCTTCACCAACCTCTTCATCAATGCCGTGGACGCAATGAAGGCGCAGGGAGACCTTACCGTACAGGTGAAACAGGAAGCCGAGAGGGTAGTCATCAGGGTTTCCGACACCGGCAGGGGGATTCCCCGGGAATCGCTGGATAAGATCTTCGAGCCCTTCTTCACCACCAAAGACAAAGGGACGGGTCTCGGGCTCGCAATCGTCTATAATATCGTCAAGAAGCACAACGGCGATATCACGGTCGAGAGCGAGGAGGGGAAAGGCACGACCTTTACGATCATTTTGCCGACGCGGCGTTTGACGGGCAAATGAGTTTGACACGACAGGGGCGGTGTATTATGATGGTTCCCGGACCTCATAGATCATTACGATAACTCGGGCGAATATTAAAGAAGAGACCTATCATGGCATTCAAGATTCTCATAGCCGAAGACGAAGAAATAACTCTGAAGCACCTGGTCAATGCCCTCCAGAAAGTGGGCTATGCAACGGTCGGGACCCAGAACGGCCGGGATGCGCTCCAGAAGATCGAGAACGACCACTTCGACCTCCTCATCGCCGACATCAAGATGCCGGGCATGACCGGTATGGAACTGCTCGAGAAGATCAAGGAGAAACAGATCGAGGCCGAGGTTATCATCATCACCGGCTTCGGCAGCATCGGCTCCGTGGTCGAGGCAATGAAAAAAGGCGCCTACGACTACGTCACCAAGCCGTTTAATCTCGACGAACTCCTGCTCAAGGTCAACAAGATCCGCGAGCAGCGGACCCTCAGGAAGGAAAACATCGCGCTCAAGGCCTACGTCGGGATCGACAAAAAAGTTTCGATCATCGCCAAGAGCGCCAGCATGAATAACATCCTCGGCATCATCGAGGGCATGAAGGATTCGGACTGCAACGTACTGCTCACGGGTGAGACGGGCGTGGGCAAGAGCCTCCTGGCCAGAATCATCCATTACACGAGCAGACGGCAGAACATGCCGTTTCTCTCTATCAACGTCGCCACGCTGACCGAAGAGTTGTTGGCGAGCGAACTCTTCGGGCACGAAAAGGGGGCCTTCACCGGCGCGGTCAGGACCAAGCAGGGCCTTGTGGAGATCGCGGACACGGGCACGCTGTTCCTGGATGAGATCGCCGAGATGGCGCCGAACCTTCAGGCCAAACTGCTCAAGGTGATCGAAGAGGGCGAGTTCTACCGCGTGGGCGGGACCAAGCCGATCAGGGTCGATGTGCGGTTCATTGCAGCGACGAACCAGAACGTGCGCTCCGTCATCACCGAAGGACGGTTTCGCGAGGACCTCTACTACCGGCTGAACATCATGGAGATATTCATTCCGCCGCTCCGCGACCGGAGGGAAGACATCCCGCCGCTCTGCACCTATTTTCTGGAGAAGCACCTCCCGAGCTCCCGCAAGAAGATCACGGGATTCACCAAGGAGGCCGTGGAAGTGCTCATGCATTACAGCTACCCCGGAAACGTCCGGGAGCTTGAGAACATCGTGGAGCGGGCGATTATCCTCGAAAAGACGAATCTCATTACGCCCGAAAGCCTGCCGCAGACCATCAAGATGTTCCAGATCGAGACCATCGAGCCGGACAAGGTCAAGACCATTGAAGAGTTGAACAAGGAGTATGCGGAGAAGGTGATCGACATGCTCGGTGGAAACAAGTCAAAGGCCGCCGAGGTGCTCGGTATTTCGCGGACCAGCCTCTGGCGGATTCTCAAAGAAGAATAGGCAATTCCTCTCCCGTCCCCGTAGCAGTGCCCTCAGCGTCAGTTATCCTAAAAACGGCATTTGACACTGATCAAATCGGATAAAAGGCGGATAAGCGCGGATTTTTTCTTGATAAATAGCTCACCCAGAAGGTGAAGGCTCTGAAATCGATTTCATCCTGTTTTATCATATGTTAATCCGTTTCTTCCGTGTCCAAATGCTTTTTCCAGGGTTATAGTTCCTTAGCGAGGCTACACCTCAGACCGACATCATAAGAACAGTCATCATGGCGACGGACCAGACGATGTCCGTAGGCAGTTGCAGGTCGCAGGTGGAATCAAAGAGCAGATCAACGCGGGCGGGAAACTCCTCATCCTCCAGCCAGAGCGTCAGGATCACCGGTATCCTCGGCAGCGGGAGGAGACGGAGCGAAACGTCTCCCATCATTACCAGTTCGGCTCCGAGGCGCTTCCCCCTTTCTTCATACCCATCCTTGTCCTTCCCGTACTTCTCCGCCACCTTTTCGAGCGGCAGGATGTGCGACCCCTTGGTAAAGATATCGCCGCCCCGGATGTGTTCAAGCTTCACGAGCCGCCCGGTGCAGGCGACGTCCTTGACGCTCACGAGATACCAGAGGAGCGAGAGCCGGAAGAAGTAGCCGAGCTTCTGCAGGAGTACGTTGCTGCCATCCGCAGAACTAGTCATCGTCTTTTCCCTCACCGAGACGGCGAAATCCATCCCGAACGACCTTATCATGTACGCCGCTGCCGCAGCGTCATACGCAACCGCCGCTGCCCTGCACACGGCATCGGGATTCAATTCCGCGAGAATCTCCCACGCCTTGTCCTCACCAGGGTTATGTCCTTCCGCCATAGCTCACCTCGAACATACCTTGCCTCTGATACAAAGGGATAAATACGGATGTTGAACTGTCCATCTTTGTTTTTTTACTCCAACTATGTCAGATTCTACCGTGTCCATCCGTATTGATCTGTGGTTTCATATTTTTTTATCCTACCAAATACATTTCCTATTCCAAAGCAAAATTTTGTTTCAGATTTAAACAGGCTCTCTAGCCGTAACTTCTCCTGAATAATACCATGGAAAGCACTCGTCGCAATGCCTTGCAGGCCTGTAAATAAAGGGTCTCGGGCTATTTCCCGTCGCACAATACTGTTCTTGCCTTCACTATGCTGTTTCAAGATCGTTCAAAATTGAAACACAGTTAAATCGACAAGCACTAAAATTGTTTTGTTAAAACAAATGCTTACGATATGGCACCATCATTGCTTTAGTAATGATCAGAGAAACAAAAATCAAGGAG
>JBLMWN010000010.1:0-8197 GCA_050257255.1 Betaproteobacteria bacterium
CATATTCCCGGCAGGATGTCAAGGTCAAAAAAGGCAGCACAGACCCAGGGAATGTCCTGTTGAAATTCCCGCGCGCCTATGCTATGTTACTACTCATGAAGGAACTGCTCAAACAACTGCCATCGGTCGACGAAATCCTAAAAGAGGACAGGACCAAGGCGTGGCTCAAAAAGTTTCCGCGAGTGTTGGTGCTCGAAGCAATCAGGACTGCAATCGACCGGCGGCGCCAGGCCATTCTTCAGACAGCAGGCAAGGGGTCCGACCAGCAGTCCCTCACGCTCTTGTCGATTCTCGACCAGTCCGAGATTCTCCTCCGCGAGCTTGCGGAACCAAGCCTCAGGCCGGTCATCAACGCAACAGGCGTGGTCGTGCACACCAACCTCGGCCGTTCACTCCTGTCCGATAAGGCCATTCAACGCATCGTCGAGGTCAGCAGGAACTATTCCAATCTCGAGTACGACATTCCTTCGGGCGAACGGGGTAAGCGCTACGTCCACGTGGAGAGCATGCTAAAGCGGCTCACGGGAGTCGAGGCTGCCACGGCGGTGAACAACAATGCCGCGGCCGTTCTGCTCTGCCTCAATACACTCGCCCGGGGCAAAGAGGTCATCGTTTCCCGCGGCGAGTTGATCGAGATCGGCGGTTCTTTCCGCATCCCCGAAGTCATGGAGCGAAGCGGCGCAATCTTGCGCGAAGTCGGCACCACGAACAAGACCCACCTCAAGGACTATGAAAAAGCAATCAACGAGAACACAGCGCTCATGCTCAAAGTTCACTCGAGCAATTATAAGATCGTTGGGTTCACGAAAGAGGTTCAACCGAAGGAACTCGCAGCTCTCGGCAGAAAACGGAACATCCCCGTGATGTGGGACCTCGGCAGCGGCAGCTTCATCGATCTCGGGGCCTACGGCGCAGGCGACGAACCGACGGTGCAACAGGCTGTTGATGCCGAAGTAGATATCCTTACGTTCAGCGGTGACAAACTTCTGGGCGGCCCGCAGGCCGGCCTGATCCTGGGCAAGAGAGCCTATCTCGAACCGATCCGATCCAATCCCCTTGCACGCGCGGTCAGGATCGACAAACTGACTATGGCTGCGCTCGACGCGACGCTGAGCCAGTACTTGGACAGGGAAAAGGCGGTGAAAGAGATCCCCACGCTCTGGATGCTGACCCAGCCGTTAAGCGAGATCGAGCGAAAAGCGGAGCTTTTAGCCGGCGGAATCAGGAAAATCACTGACGCAGGCCTGTCAGTATCGACCCAGGACGACACTTCCCAGAGCGGCGGCGGGGCCCTGCCTACGGGGCACTTCCCGACAAAAACCGTCTGCATCCGGCATGACCGCTTAAGCGCGAACCAGATCGAGTCCCGCCTTCGCCTCAGGCATCCGCACATCATCGCGCGAATCAAGGAAGGCCTGGTCATCTTCGACCCTCGAACGCTGAATGATGAGGAGATCGGGAAGATCGTAGAAGCTGTGAAGACCATGCTGGTAAGTTAGCCACAAATCAACACGAATTCTCACGAATGAAAACCCCGAAGCAGTTTGGCCGCAAAGAAGCACAAATCCACAAAATAGAACCAGGACAAGTTCCCATGATATTAATTTGTGTAAATTCTCGCCAATTCGTGGCATAAATGTAATCTTATGAAGTACGTCATCCTCGGCACAGCCGGCCATATCGACCACGGAAAATCGAGCCTCGTCAAGGCCTTGACCGGCACTGATCCCGACCGTCTCAAGGAAGAAAAGGAGCGCGGCATCACGCTCGACCTCGGGTTCGCCTCCCTCGATCTTCCCGGCGGCAACCGCCTCGGCATCGTCGATGTTCCCGGCCATGAGGGGCTCATTAAGAACATGCTCGCCGGCGTTGGCGGCATCGACATTGTGATGCTCGTGATTGCTGCGGACGAAGGCATCATGCCCCAGACCCGCGAGCACCTCGCCATCTGCGATCTCCTGCATGTGAAAAAAGGAGTGATCGCCCTCACCAAGGTGGACATGGTCGAGAAGGACTGGCTGGCTCTCGTGCAGGATGAAATCCGTGACTTTGTAAACGGCACTTTCCTTGAAAAGTCCCCTATCATCCCGGTCTCGTCCAAGACAGGAGAGAACCTGCCTGCTCTCGTTCAGGAACTCGCCAAGCTAGCGGCCGAGGTCTCGCCCAAATCATCGAATGGCATCCTGAGGCTCCCCATAGACCGCGTGTTTACGATGAAAGGCTTCGGTACGGTCATCACCGGCACCCTGCTCTCGGGCACGATCAGTACGGAGCAGGAAGTCGAAATTCTTCCCAAGGGAATCAAAACGAAAGTTCGCGGTATCCAGTCTCATAACCAGGCCGTCCAACGCTCTGTCGCGGGCCAGCGCACGGCCGTGAACCTCCAAGGTGTCGAGAAAGACCAGCTCTCGCGGGGCGACACGATCGTGAGCGCCGGGTTCTTTACGCCGACCAAAACGCTCGATGCGAAGCTCGACCTCTTGAAACAGGCGCCACGGGGACTCAAGACCGGCTCGCGCGTCCGCTTCTATAACACGACTCAGGAGTCTATCGGCAGAATCACCATTCTCGGAACGAACGAACTCGCGCCGGGCAAGGAAGCATACGTCCAGCTCAGGCTCGAGCAGCCCGTGATCGTCCAGCACGGCGACCGGTATATCCTTCGGTTCTATTCGCCCATGGAGACCCTCGGCGGCGGTATGGTTCTCAATCCCCACGCCCGGAGGCACAAACAAGCGACCATGCGGGAATCGATCGAGGGTCTCGATGCGCTCGAAAAAGGCACGACCGAAAACAAGCTTGCACTCTTTATTGCCGGAAAGGGGCTTGCGGGAATGGAAGAGGCGGAAGCCATCGGCGCCGTCGCCGCAGACAAGCAGGAGATCACAATGGCCCTCGCAGCCCTTTCCCAGAAAAAGGTCGTCCTCAGAGTAGACAACCTTTATGTTCATGCGACCCACATCGCTGCACTTGAAACGAGACTGCTCGATCTCATCGGGCTGTATCACAAGGACAATCCGCTCAAACCCGGTTTAGATAAGGAAGAGCTCAAAGGGATGCTCAGGATGCGTCTGTCCGCCAAGATCCTGAGCATGACCATCGACGGGCTTGCAAAGAAAAAACAGGTCGAGGCAGAAGGCTCGAAGCTCAAGGTCCCGGGATTCAAGCCCGCGCGCAGCGCAATCCAGGACGAGGTCAAGAACAAAATCGTCGAGGCCATCAAAAAGGGGGGCACTCAGCCGCCGGTGCGGGAAGAGTTCCCTGCCCTCTTCAGCATCACGGATAAGGACGCCAAGGACCTGCTCAAGCTGCTCGCCGACGAAGGCAGAACCGTTCGAATCAACGACTCGCTCCATCTCGACAAGGGCATCCTGGAGAAAATCAGGATTGACCTGAAAAAATACCTTGAGGAAAAGAAAGAGATCACCATGGCCGAGTTCCGCGACCTGGCCAAAACCTCGCGCAAGTTCGCCGTGCCGATCATGGAATACTTCGACTCCCAGAAATTGACGCAGCGGGTCGGGGATAAGCGGGTGTTGAGGGGGTAACGCTTCGCTTGAGAGCTGTTTCGACCTTCTCGATCGGTTAAATTATTCTTGAGTATTTATATTTTTCATCAATATCGGCACCTTGTCGTTAGCTTTTTTTTGATTCTCTTGTGAGGGCAATTTGAGATCGGCAATCTTTTTCTTCCTTGTATCCAGTTGATACCCGGACAATACTTTCCAGGGTTTATTGACGGCCGATTTTTCCAGCGTGTATTTCTGATAGCCATGCGAGGCACCCTTCAGATCAATATCTATTACGACTTTTAACGGGTATTTTATACTGTACTCGGAAGGTTCCATTGTTGCCTCAAATCGCTTAACGATGTCGTTAGGTGTTGAGGGCAACATATTCTGATAAGACATGAAGCTGAAGAATGCCGTTGCCTCCTGAAGGGCAGATATCATCCTCTTTACCTCTTCCGGATTTACGGATGAAACAGACGCAGCCTTATTGGCTAATTCTTCTTCCGATAAGGCAGGTCCCTCCTCTGCAATGGCCTGGAAGACACAGAGCGTGATTAACGTGACGAGGAGAACGGCATAAACCATGATCCTGTTCATTATGAACCTCGGGCTAATGAGATAAAGGACGGGCGTTCTTCGCCCGACCCTTTCGAACGGCTTGGTGATAAAAGCCGGCCGTATTACCTCGCTCCTTCCATTATCTTCTTCATCGACTCCACAAACTCCTCAGGCTGCTCCAGCTGGAACAAATGGCCCGCGCCTTTTAAGAGCACAAAGTCCGGCTTACGAACCATTTGCGGATGATTCCCGCCTGCGTTATGGAGACAAGCCTGTTTCCTTTCCCCAGATCATCGCGGCGGGGACCGACGACGGCACCTGCGGCATTGTCCGTCTCGTGAAAGTATCGAAGACGACCTGACGTATGTCTCCCGTTCCAGCGTATCCGGTCGAGAAACAGAAGGGCAGCTTGGCAGGGTTCGAGAAGGCTTTTGCAAATGTCTTGTCCGATAGTTCATGTTCCGCACGAATGCACGAAAGGCTGTTCCACCACGTTTAGAGAAAGCAGCTTTCTGATTAACCTGGGGAGCATGGGCAAGCTACCCGCCGCGGGGTCCAATATCTAATACGTAAACGACAAGGAGAAGTGTAACAGAAATCGGCCTGCTTGTAAAATGAAATTGAGACAACCTATTGATATACTTATAGTCAACTGTCGGCCGGCGCCACAAATGAAATGATACTCCGCAATCCGCGGTTTCTATTGCCGTTTTTCAGTTTATTGCTCTTGCCTTTTGAAATCTTTTATTGTATGTTTTCATTACCGTTTCCCACTTTGAAGAAAGAGGGGAATCGAAGTCACCGGATTCCCCCGTATCAAGTACGGGGCGGGCTTGCACGCCCGGAATGACACCAAGAGGAGAGCTGCCTGTGGTAACCGTTAAAAAACCGTACGTCATAACCCGGGGAAAGGTCATCTTCGACTATTCCACCATCTACTGCGAGACGCCGGAAAAGCTGCTCAAAAGCGAACTCTTTCTCGAGATCGTGGACCGGTTCATCGAACGGATCGCGTCGCGAGGTAGCTCGCTCTTTGCCTTCCTGCGTGACAAATGCCCTACACTCGAACGAAACAGGATGGCTGTTTACCTGACCAATGCGTTCAGGATGCTCGCAAGCTATACGTCGGAAGAAATCTCTTCCATGAACAGGGAGTACGACCCTATCCTTTCGGATAAGGAAAAGCTTTTTGAGATCATCGAAGAGCTCTATAATTACTGGCGCAGGTTCGAGCGTTTCATCTATCTCGAAGCGCCGCAGCGGTCCAAATACGCGAAACAGAGCCTCCATCACGCCCAGTTCATCAAGTCAAACGAGGAATTCAAAAACCTCGTCCTTCACGTGTACCGCCGCATCAGCGAGAACCTGATCGGAAAAAACCCGCGCGTATACCGCCAGCTCCCCGCTGGCGCGAACATGGGCATGCTTATCGAGAAAGCAGCATGGAACTGCCCGGAAGAGTACGGGATCCTCCGGGACATTCCCTTCATCCGCCTCACGCTCATCGAGCCGCCGGTGATCCTCTATCCGGTCATGAACAAGAGAAAGGGCAAGTTCGAGGAGATCCCGGACCTTACGAAGGAGATGCTCTCTCTGAATCCGGAGGAATGGTACTGTTACCCGGCCAAGGTCGGGGATCTGACCGCCTTCATCTATTTCCATCAGGACTTTACCTCCCTGGCCCTTTCGATGTGTAACCTCTTCGAGATCGCCGATTATGAGGATATCGAGGGGAAAGCGCCGGACATCATGCTGGTCTTCGGCGTCACGAACCGCCTGCCCGGGGACACGGTCTTTTATGAAGACAAGGCGAACAACATGCTCGTCGGCCTCGTCAGGCATACCGAAGAGGTGGACTACTTCGGCTACTTCAAGAAGATGACCCTGACGCTCCACAACATCGCCATGCTCAAGAGGAACCGCCTTCCGCTCCACGGGGCCATGGTGTGTATAAAGCTCAAAGACGGCGGGTCAGCAAACGTGATCATCATCGGCGACAGCGGCGCGGGAAAGTCAGAGACCATCGAGGCCCTGCGGCTGCTTGCAGACGAATACATCTGCGAGATGACAATCATCTTCGACGATATGGGCTCCCTCGGCTTTGACGGCAACGGCAATGTTGTCGGGTATGGGACCGAGATCGGGGCCTTCGTGCGGCTCGACGACCTTCAGTCCGGCTACGCCTACGAAGAAATCGACAGGAGCATCTTCATGAACCCCGACAAGATCAATGCAAGGCTCATCATGCCGATCACGCGGTACCACCATATCGTCAAAGGGTATCCCGTGAACATGTTCCTCTACGCGAACAATTATGAGCAGGTGAACGACGACGTCCCGGCCGTTGAGTTCTTTGCCAATCCGGAAGATGCTCTCTCCACGTTCAGAACCGCCGCCAGGCTCGCGAAAGGCACCACGGACGAAAAGGGTCTCGTACACACCTATTTCGCCAATCCCTTCGGCGCTCCGCAGCGCAGGGAGGAACACGAAAAGATAGCGAAGCAGTATTTCGACCGGATGTTCAAGACCGGCGTCAAAGTCGGTCAGATCCGGACGCGCCTCGGCATCGGCGGGTTCGAGCAGACAGGACCGAAGGCCGCGTCGATGGGTTTATTCAACGAAATACGGAAGCTTTGCAGCGTGAAATAAATATTTGTTTTTCTCCCGATTGATACGGCAAAAGGTTGCTGGATTACAATTGTTTTTTTGGGCGGCGCAGGGGAAAGGCAAAGGCTTCAGTCTTTACCCAACCCCCGCACGTCCCCGGAGCGGACCTACGAAATTTTTGGGCACCCGTCTCGGCCTAAGGAACCGTCCCCAAGGGCGAACGCGCACTGTCTGAGGCCGAAGGCCGAGTTTGCGCGGGCAAGCGGACGTGGCCTTTTCTGTAAAAAGGGGTCAAGCGTTTTTTTGACAAACCAAATGCGTTAATGATTCCCGCTGATAGAGATTCGAATCATCCTTTTCTCGGTGGCCTGAAAGCCACAATTATAACGATCGGATCCCCCGCTCTCTATCCTTAGACAGAGCCCCGTAGGCTAGCCACGTCTGAGAGCAGCGGGGGAAGATTTATCGTGAAATGTTCTGAAGGGGCGTTCCTCATAGGGTCGATCTTCCTTCAGGACATGCCATACAATTTCACAGAGACGTCGAGCAAGTGCAACAGCTGCTGTATGGACACCTTTATGACGCTTTTTACTATCATAAAGCGACCTGCAATAGGGCGAATAGCGAGCTGCGGTCCAGGTAGCTTCGATCAAAGCCCAGCGCAGCCACTTATTGCACATCGGAAGCAAGCGCCCGTGGTATGTCTTACCCCCGGAGGCCGATGTCGTAGGCACCAACCCTATGTAGGCCGCAAGCTTGCTCGGATGATGAAAACGTTCGATCGCATCGATCTCAAGAGCCGTAACTGCCGCGAGAATGGGACCGAACCCTGGAATCGTTCGGAGAAGCTCTACTCGACGATCCCTTCCAATACTCAGCTCAATCTCTTTCTCAGCTTGTTTTACCAGCTTGTTCAGCATCTCCAGCAGCTCCATGTTCTCTCGCAGGACCTCTCCATTGATGCCCGACAGCTGCAGGCCCTTCAGGTAATTGATGCCGGCCTTTCCAAAGAGGTCCGAGACGACAGGCAGTGGAACGTGGAGCCGGTCCAAAAGTACGGTCAAGCGGTTCTTGACCCTAGTCCGAAGTCTGACCAGAAACATTCGCTGACGAACCATGTCCCGACAAAGCCGCGTTTGTTTGCCTGGGACATAGGCTTCCGGGATGAGGTTCACCCGGAGCAGCTGCGCCAGGATATGAGAGTCGATCTTGTCGGTCTTGATCTGCGCGTCGGCTATCGCACGCACTTTATAAGGATGGGCGAGGGTAACTGCATCAACCCCGTCCATATCCTCCACAAGATCGTACAGAACTCCCCAAGTACGCGAAGCCTCCAGAACTACCTCGCTCGGGCCATCGAGACCATCAAAGAACGCTTGAAACGGTTCCGGTCGATTATCCAAACGACCGGACTGAATAACAGCACCACTTGGATCGATTGCAGTGACAACACTGTACCGTTTATGGTAATCTATTCCTACGTAGTTCACGAGGGGTCCTCCTTTCAGGTGGAATGCGGT
>JBLMWN010000011.1:0-8873 GCA_050257255.1 Betaproteobacteria bacterium
CGCTAAGTGGTGAGTGCCATCTCCGCAAAAAGCGCGGAGAGCACCAGGCGCTCAAGACGGACTCCCACTTAAGCGGGCGGGGCAGCTTAGCGCCGCATTCATGTACATGTTTCAACCCGTATTCTGTATCTCCTATTTATCTGCTGGCCTACAACCGGCCCTCGCAAAGATGAACCGGGATTTAGGGATCAACGGCTTGGCACAGCCCGCGCATTCACCTTGGTTGAAGAAACCGGCTTGTAGAATGGGCATGCCATCAGCATCAGTAAGTGAGCCACCTATAGGGTGAGCTCGAATGGGAGGATGTCTGATTCCCTGATAATACCGGAGGCTGATGTTTGAGACATGATGTTACGATAACGCTTAGAAAATAAAAATCCCAGGGCAGTGCTTGACAAAACACCATTCATGGGAGGTGAAGTGAACAGCTTATACCTATTGCAACGGCATCTCTTCTCTCATCTCAAACGAGCCATCCAGGTTTGTTTTGCGGTATATTCATTTCTATACAGGTAATGTCAGCTAATGCCCAAAGGAACGCGTCATGACCGTTTCCCCATCCAGGACGGAAACTGTTTTCTGGCACCAGCCCGTTCCCGAGCTTCTGAAACAGTTGAACACGACCGGGTCAGGTCTCACGAGCAGCGAGGCGGCCGACCGGCTGAAGCAAACGGGCCCCAACATGCTTCGCCCGCCGCGGAAGCGCGCGCTGATCCTTCAATTCCTCGCCAGGTTCAAGAATCCCCTCGTCATCATCCTCCTCATCGCCAGCGCTGTGTCCGCCTTCACCGGAGATGTGACCAGCTTTCTGATCATCAGCGCAATTGTCGTCATGAGCGTGACTTTGGATTTTATTCAGGAGCACCGCGCAGACAAGGCCGCGGAAGAGCTCCGCCAGTCTGTTGCCATCCGCGTCCAGGCTTTGCGTGACGGGATGAGAATCGAAATTCCCGTGGCTACGCTCGTGCCCGGGGACGTGGTGCTTCTTGCAGCAGGGGACCTGATACCCGGGGACGGACGGGTGGTTGACGCAAAGGATTTCTTCGTGAACCAGGCGCTTTTAACCGGGGAATCCTATCCGGTGGAAAAATTCCCCCGCGATCTTCCCGAGGCCGGCCATGACATGGCTGATGCGGTTAATTCTGTGTTCATGGGCACCTCGGTGGTGAGCGGCTCGGCAACGGTGCTCGTCTGCCGCACTGGTCCCGACACCTCCTTGGGCGACATCGCCGATACGCTGACGACAAAGGCGCCGCCGACTTCATTCGAACAGGGCACCCAGCGCTTCGGGCTCTTAATCATGCGGTTCACGGTCCTGCTCGTGCTCTTTGTCGTTCTGGTCAATGCTTTTTTCCACCGGCCGTGGCTCGAATCGTTCCTCTTCGCCGTGGCGCTTGCCGTTGGCCTGACGCCGGAACTCCTCCCCATGGTTGTTTCCGTGACCCTGGCTCGGGGCGCCCTGCGCATGGCGAAGAAGAAGGTGATCGTCAAAAGGCTCGAATCCATCCATAACCTCGGGAGCATGGATGTGCTCTGTACGGACAAGACCGGCACGCTCACCGAGGCGCGCATCCGCCTGGAGCGCCACGTGGACGGCCTCAGCCGCAACAGCAGCCGCGTTCTTGAGCTTGCGTTCCTGAACAGCTTTTTCGAATCCGGGTTACGGAGCCCGATGGACGACGCCATTCTCGAACACAAGGAGATCGACATAAAAGTATGGCGCAAGATCGACGAGGTCCCGTTCGATTTTGAGCGGCGCCGGGTGTCCGTGATCGTTGATAACGGCCAGAAGAGGCTCCTCGTGGTAAAAGGTGCTCCTGAGGACATCCTTCGTCTTTCAACCCAGTATGAAGAGAACGGGGAGGGGAATCTTAAAGAACTGGACGAGGCTGCTCTGGCGAAGATCGAAGAGCTCCTGGAATCACTCGAACACATCGGCTTTCGTGTGCTCGGCGTCGCCTGGAAGAGGGTAGAGGCAGCTGAACATCATGCCGTGGTGGATGATGAAACGGAACTGGTCTTTGCCGGGTTCGCCGCTTTTCTCGATCCCGCGAAGAAGAGCGCTCAGGAAGCATTGACAAATCTTACTCGTGTCGGCGTGGTGATCAAGGTGGTGACCGGAGACAATGAACTGGTAACACGGCATATCTGTGAAAAACTCGGCCTGCCGATAACCGGGATATTGACCGGCACGGAAATGCAGGGCATGGACGATCATGCGCTCTCTTCCTACGTAGAGAATGTGAATCTCTTTTGCCGGGTCAACCCCGCGCAAAAGAACCGGGTCATTCTTGCATTAAAGCAGCGGGGCAGGGTCGTCGGGTATATGGGCGATGGCATCAACGACGCGCCCTCGCTCCATTCAGCCGACGTCGGCATATCCGTGGACAGCGCCGTGGACGTGGCAAAGAGCGCGGCGGAGATGATCCTCCTGGAACAGGACCTGAATGTGCTGTACGACGGAGTGATCGAAGGCCGCCGCACCTTCGGCAATATCATGAAATACATCATGATGGGAACGAGCTCCAACTTCGGCAACATGTTCAGCATGGCCGGGGCAACGCTTTTTCTCCCGTTTCTTCCCATGCTGCCGGTGCAGATCCTTCTGAATAACCTTCTGTACGACGTATCCGAGATACCCATCCCGCTCGACAGCGTTGATGAGGAATACCTCTCCCATCCGAGGCACTGGAACATGAACTTTATCCGAAACTTCATGCTGACCGTGGGGCCGGTCAGCTCGGTCTTCGACTTCCTGACCTTTTACATCATGCTTCACGTGTTCCATGCTCGTGAACAGCTTTTTCATACCGGCTGGTTCATCGAGTCCATGGCAACCCAGGTGCTCGTCATTTTCATCATCCGTACACGCCGGAATCCGTTCAGAAGCCGTCCCAACTTCTGGCTTGCCACGTGTTCTCTCGCAGTAGTTTTGGCTGCCGTGCTCTTCCCCTTTACGCCGCTGGGCAGGGACTTCGGCTTCGTACCGCCACCGATACCGTTCTATGCGATCCTTGCAGGTCTCGTGCTGTTCTATCTTGTTGCCGTGGAAGGGATCAAGCAGTGGTTCTTCCGCAGGTTCGCAGACAGATGATTGAGTGTACGATATGGTCTGTGCTACATGGTCCTTGACAATCTTCGGTGCCCGCTATATGATGATGCGCATTCAGATCACAAGGGGAAGCACAATGACCAATCGGTTCAGGATCGTTTATGCCTATCGGTTCAGCAACGGTTCGACAAAAATCTTCGATATCCTTCTCGACAAGAGGACCCTGGCACTCATCACCGAGAGACGCGAGGATCTGCCGGAATGGGCGCGTCTCGAATTCAATCAATGTGCAATCTGCCCGCTCGATAAAACCACCGCTCCCTACTGTCCCATAGCCGTCAACCTTTCCGAAATCGCCGAAGCGTTTAAATACTGTTCTTCCCTTGATCGTGTGGATGTCTCCGTCACCGTTGAAGAGCGGACGTATGTCAAGGCGGCCACGGTGCCGCACGGCTTGAGCCCTCTGATGGGAATCATCATGACTACCAGCGGCTGTCCCGTCATGGAACCGCTGAAGCCGATGGTGCGGTATCATTTGCCGTTTGCAAGCCTTGAAGAAACGGTCTTCAGAATGGTCTCCATGTACCTCGTGGGCCAATTCCTGAGAAACCATGAGGGCAAAACCGCGGAGTGGAGCGTGGAAGGTCTCACGAGGATCTACGCGGATGTGGAGAAGGTAAATAAAGGTTTCGTCCAGAGAATGTACAGTGCGGCAAAGAATGACGGGAATGTGAACGCCCTTGTTAACCTGGACATCTTCGCTATCATGGTCCCCCGCGTGGCCGAAGACATGCTCCAGCAGCTCAGACCCTATTTTACAGCTCACCTCACGTAGTATGTGTGCAGACCGCTTTTAAAAGGGCAGAGCGCCGTCCTCACGCGCGCCATCACCCGGGTTTGAAAATATCAGTCATGGGGAGACTCGGTCACGATGATGAAACCAGCTGCCTGGCTTATGCCTGCCGTTCTTGCCTTGATTCTCTGGGGCGTCTGGGGCCTGTTTCAGAAGCTCGCCACGAACCAGATGCCGTCGCGCAGTGTCTATTTTTTTTCAGCCATTGGTGCGATCGCCGTTGTCCTTCTCATGCTCATAACGAGCAAATTTCCGATCTCCATGAACTTTGAAGGAGCGTTTTTTGCCGTCCTCGCAGGTGTCTGCAGTTCGCTCGGCGGTCTGCTGTTTCTTCAGGCCATGAGCAGGGGGGAGGCATCAATTGTTGTCACCTTTACCGCTCTCTATCCTGTCGTCACGTTCGTTCTTTCTCTTATTTTGCTGCACGAAACAATAACGTTGAAGCAGGGCATCGGCATTGTGCTGGCTTTGCTCTCGCTTGTGTTGTTGACCTAGAAACAATCAAATCCCTTGCAGCGCCTTTTTGCCGGAAACACGGCGGAAGGCTTTTTTTCTTTCGAAATCGAGAAGCATCCGGCCGATTCCGACTTTAGGATGATCATCGGCCGCCGTAACAGAGTGCTTTCGTTGACAGTACGGCGGGGCGGTGCTATCCTTTAACTAAGGATTAAGATGATCCTGGATACGGTCGTTGTAGGACGTATCTGATCAAAAGAAGCGAGGAGGTTGTCTATGAAATACATGATTGAGACGCCTCACACCAAGGAAGAGTGTCTGAGGGCGCTTGATGAACAGCTTGCCAAGGGGCCGGACATTTTGAAGAAATTCAACTATGGCTGCAAAGCAGGGGATCACACCGGGTACGCTATTGTGGATGTGAAGAATGACATGGAAGCCCGCAGCCTGGTCCCGGGTTTTCTGCTCAACAAGGCGCGCATCGTCGAAGTAGACATATTCACCCCTGAGGTGATCAGGTCGCTGCATACCAAAGCTGCATAGCGAGCCTGAAAAACCCCGAAACGAGATTGATTATCTATTGTCCGGATGAGGAACCTTCGCATCCGGACTTTCTTTTCCCGGGAAGGGAAGCGGGACGGAGTGAATGATGATAGGCGCCACGCCTAACCATCAGCAAAAGATTGTCGATGCTTGTAATTTATTGAAGTTATAATGGGCTGCATACAAAAGCAGTCATTCCCACTTGTTCGGAATCTTTCTTTAAGAATGATTTCCGGCAAGGGGGGAATGACATACTCTGAAAGAAGCACTCATTTTCCCAAAGAATTTTGTTTTTTGGAGCCTGATTCCTCCAATTCCTTCTCCACGTTGGGATCCAGCCTGATATATGCCCTTACCATGCCGTCTTTCAGCGCGTACGAGACCCGCAGGACATCGGGAAGACCGAACTCAAGGGGCAAATACAGGGGCCTGATTTCGTAGCCGATGGTTCCGCCGCCGTCATCGGGGATTCTCAGCAGATGGGTCTGCCAGATGCGGTGGGTACTGCACCTGACAAAGGAGTCGGCCTCGCTGAGCGCTTGTTGGGCCGGGACGCCCTTCTTCACTTTATATGAGGTGTCAAGGTCGTATATCTCGAGTGGATACCTGCTTCCTTCGTCAATGAGAATGGCGACATTCTTTATATCAGCGGGATAGTGACACCCGTAGAGCAGAAGGGTGTAGGTGCCCTTTACCTCAGCCGGGTCCGCAGGACGTGTTATCAGCTGTTTTCCCGGTACGCAGGCTGTAAGGATTGCACCAAGCATCAGGAGCATCGCTCCTGTATATTGAATGTTGATTCTATCCATGTTCTCCTCCGCCACGTTTTTTAAGACCGAACATTGAATATGGGTATTTAGCCTGTCTATATTATAAACCCTCGCTATTAAAACCGGCAACGCGGATTGCAGAGTGTCATTCGGAAGTCGCAGAATGCCGACACGCACCGAACGGCTGTCCGCGATGCAGTTCCGCCTTTTTGATCGCGAAAAAATATCGACAGGAGCTGTTGACTTTGCTCCCGATTTCCGTATTATGTATGCGTTATCTAAAAACCCCGCGCAGGAAAGCACGGCAGGAAGGTCGGTGCGGCAGCATAGCCGGATCGGGAAAACTCCCATGATCAAGGATCGAACAATACCAATACGATGATGTCTTGGGCCGATAAACGGGTACTGGTTGCCGATGACTCGCAGACCATGCGAATGCTGCTCTTGTTCCATTTGATCAAGATGATGCCTGGCATAAAGATCACCGAGGCCATAAACGGCGCTCAGGCGCTGGAATGGTTGAAAAGGCAGGATGTGGACCTCATCCTCACTGACATGAACATGCCGGAAATGGACGGCGCCGGGCTGATTGCCGCCGTCCGTCAGGAGTTGAAGCGGGATACGCCGATCATTATCATTACGACACGCGGCGAACAGCGCGACCGGGAGCGGGGGATGAGCGTCGGCGCGAACGGGTACATTACGAAACCGCTCGATATCCGCCATTTCCGCGAGACGATCCGCACGTATCTCTCCTGGCCGGTTCACGAGTGAAACGCAGGCTTACCACGGGATTTCGTTTCCCGTTTTTTCTTCGTTCCATCAATGGCCGAATAGAGATGAAAGGCGCAGTCCGGGCCGACAAGCCTTTTGGCCGCTTCGAGAGAAATCGTCACCCTTCCTCTCAGTATCAGATCCCGGTATAGGTACCGAAGCCGTATCTCTTCTGACGTACTGTTCATGCCGCAAAAGTGCTCTGTCGATTTTCCCGACGTGTTACAGATTCATCGCCGACCTGCGAACATTGTAAACGAATCCTGGCAACGAGGCAAGCGGGTTATTATCCGGCGTCAAACGTGCCGGGATTGCATTGCTGTTGCTGAGGGATTCCCGCACGGATATCACCTCATGATGCTTCGATGCCGTTGCAAAAGGAGTTCTCGGAAAGTGATACAATATATTTATGCTGCAAAAAAAGAAGAAAAGAGAATTTTTTAGCTCATAAGAATCCAGAAAGGAGAATATGCCGGTATGTTAAAACACAGGATCGCCAACCTGGCCGTGCTGATGGCCTTGTCGGCATTGATCGTAACCGGGTGCTATAGGACGCATGAACAGCGGGCGGAATACTTTGTAAAACGCATGGCCGCCGAACTCAAGCTGAACGATACACAGAAAGCGCAGATGGAGAAGATCAAGGATGAATTTCTCGCGAGGCGGCCCGAGATGGCGAAGCTGCGGGAAGAGAGCGTGAAAGAAGCGAATGAGCTGATGAAGAGCCCGGAGATTGACAAAGCGAGGTTGAATGCCCTCATCGAGAAGAACACGTCCCATCTCGATGATTTCGTCCGGTTTGTCTTTGCCAAGTTCACCGAGATCCATGATATGCTTACTCCGGAGCAAAGGGACAAACTGGTGATCATGGTTGAAAAACACATGAAGCACGGACACGACAAGGGCGGAGCTGAGATGGGCTCGTCTTCGAGAGGCGGATATTAAACAACAAGCATCATCCAAAACATTGATGACTCATACTGCATCGTGACGGACGGGAGAGTGAACTAAGGAATATTCTCCCGTCTTTTTTTGCGAAGAATTTACAGAGAAAATTCTTCTTCTCTTCTTGCCGGTACAGCGATTGAGGACGATCTCACGGGAACAAGCGAAACCGCCTTTTCGTATACGGAAGCCACGGTAATTTCATCAAGGGATCCGGGAAAACCGGCGGAAACGACTTCAACGCGTGGTCCCGTCGGTCTCCAGAGAACGGGGTCGGTGGGGCCGAAAAGGGCGATGACTGCGCAGCCCATTGCCGCAGCGAGATGCGTAAACCCGGAATCATTTCCGATGTAGAGACTGCAGAGGGAGAGCAGCGATGCCGCCTGGATGAGTTCCATACCGGATACATGCAAGACATCATCACAACCGAGGGAGAAGCGGTCGATCTGTTTTTTCATGTGGAGTCCTTCCGCAGGACCCGAGAACAATAGGAAAAAGGGATTGCAGCTTTTTCTGAGCTTCACGACAAGCTCAAAGTACCTGTCGAGGCGCCAGCACTTGGATTTGCCTCCGCTGCCGGGATGGACGGCTATCAGCATCCTGCCGCCGACATAACCGGCAGCCTCGATCAGCGATTGTGATCCGTCCCGGGATTGCTGCGAACAGTGCAGGACCGGCGGCTCCGCAGAGAGCCGGTCGGGAAAGAGTTGTGCGAGCCGGTACAGAGCCACATGGATTTTTACGTCATCGGGCGGGATTGTCCCGACCGTTCTTGTATCGGGAATGAGGGCGCCGATGTTCGCGGGTAGCGGAGAATCACTTCGTGCCGTGAAGACAAAAGCACGGTCGAACCGCGACAGAAACTTCCGTGTGTCTAAATCGGCGGCCGTATACAGAGATGCATAAGCAGACGCGCCCGAGGAGGAAGCGGCATCTACGCATCCTGTTTCTTTCAGAAATGCGACGACATCCTGCCGGCCTTGAACGTGCACTGAAGAGGAGTCCGCCTTGATCGCATCGATGCAGGTGAGGGACAGGAGCGCATCGCCAAGCGCCCCGTCATGATGAATGAGTGTTTTCATCCTATCCATTCCCTTCCCCCTTTTTGTCCAGGGGCCGAATCAACTCACCCCTATATAAAGGAACGGGCGGAAAATGTCAATGTTGTTCCGACACGATGGTTGATGAAAACAGTATAACAAGGTATAATGAGCATAGATTTTTTCATCAGCGCGAAGACATGACAGGAGGTTCCCATGCCGAGAGTAGCGGTCATCCTTGCAGATGGTTTTGAAGAAGTAGAAGCCGTTGCCATTATCGACGTGCTTCGGCGGGCCGAGATCGATACGGTGGTTGCAGGTCTCCACGACGGACCTGTTGCGAGCGCCAGAAAGATGAAGGTCCTCCCCGATACGGTGATCGACACGGTAAAAGCGGAAGATTTCGACATGGTCGTGCTGCCGGGCGGACAGCCGGGTTC
>JBLMWN010000012.1:0-6661 GCA_050257255.1 Betaproteobacteria bacterium
ATCTGGTAAAATATGAGCAAATAATATATTTTATCACCGGGCAGTAAATCGAAGCATTCTGCACCACGATCGAAAGGAGGGGCAACAGGAACAGACGTCAGAGGAGACCACTATTGACGTGTCTTGGAAATTGTCGATGGGCGCCGGTAAACTAAATGTCTGAAAGGCGCCCGGATACCTACGTCATTGAAGAAAGGCAGAGCAGCATGGAGGAAAAGCCGTTCGTGTTGCCGCGGGACGAAAACAACCTCAAGCTCATAAAGAACACCCATCCATCGGGGTGGAAAAATCCCGAACCCGCCGGTCGCTATAATCTTGTCGTGATCGGCGCGGGCACCGCGGGACTCGTGACCGCGGCGGGAGCTGCAGGTCTGGGCGCCAAAGTCGCGCTCATCGAACGGCACCTTATGGGCGGTGATTGCCTGAATGTCGGATGCGTTCCATCCAAGGGAATCATACGGGCAAGCCGCGCCGCCCATGATGTGAGGACATCTGAAGATTTCGGAGTGCTGTGCGGTAAAGATGTTTCCGTCGACTTCGGCAGGGCCATGGAACGCATGCGCCGCATACGAGCCGGCATCAGCGCGCATGACTCGGTAGAGCGTTTTACCAGGGAGTTGGGAGTGGATGTGTTCCTCGGCAGCGGCGCGTTCACCGGGTCGGATACCATCGATGTCGCAGGCAAACGCCTTCGATTCAAAAAAGCGGCCATCTGCACAGGAGCGCGTGCGGCGGCGCCTCCCGTTCCCGGGATCGAGGAAACAGGCTATCTCACGAATGAAACGGTCTTCTGGCTCACGGAACTGCCGCACAGGCTTGCGCTCATCGGCGGCGGACCGGTCGGGTGCGAGCTTGCTCAGACCTTTGCACGGATGGGAAGCCGTGTCGTCGTCCTCGAGCGGGGCGGGCATCTTCTCCCCCGGGAAGATGCCGATGCTGCGGAAATCGTGCACAAGGCCCTCGTAGAAGACGGCGTCGAGCTCCGACTCCGGGCAAAGATCGTGAGCGTTGCAAAAAAGGGAAGAGAGAAGGTCATCACCGTTGAAGAGAATGGCAAGAGCGTGGAGCTGTTTGTCGATGAGATCTTTGCGGGCGTCGGCAGGGCGCCGAATGTAGAGGGGCTCGAACTCGAAAAGGCGGGCGTAGCCTACGACCCGCGCGAGGGCGTGAAGGTGAATGACCGGCTCCAAACCTCGAACCCGCGCGTCTATGCGGCGGGCGATATCTGTTTTTCCTACAAATTTACGCACACGGCCGACGCCATGGCGCGCATCGTGATCGCGAACGCGCTGTTCATGGCGAAGCAGAAGACCTCTGCGCTCGTCATTCCCTGGTGCACCTACACGGACCCGGAAGTGGCGCACGTGGGCATGTATGAAAAGGAAGCAAAGGAGAGAGGCATCGATGTTCTCACTCTCACCGTCCCGCTTTCCGACATTGACCGCGCACTCCTGGACGGCGAGTCCGAAGGGTTTGCCCGGGTGCACCTCAAAAAAGGGAGTGACAAAATTCTCGGCGCTACGATCGTCGCCCGGCACGCCGGTGAGATGATTAACGAGTTGTCCCTTGCCATGACGGCCGGGCTCGGGCTCTCGGCCATCGGCAGGACCATCCACCCTTACCCTACCCAGGCAGAGGCGATCAAGAAACTTGCTGACGCATACAACCGGATGAGGCTCACGCCTTTCGTGAAGAAGGTTTTTACAACATGGCTTAAATGGCAGAGGTCATGAATTTAAGTTCATGCTAGAAAACAGTTTATAGAGCCGTGGAGTCACAAGTTCAAAGTTCCGAGTTCTGAGTATCTGGAACTACAATCACTTGCTCAATACCTTATACACTGCGGAGAGGTCCTGCTCTCCCAGTCCGTTCTTCACCGCAAGGGCGTAGATCTCCTTGGTTACATTTGTGAGCGGCATGGCCACCCCCGTTTCGTAGGCCGTGTCCGCGGCAAGTTGCAGGTCCTTGTGCATCCACTTAAGCGGAAACTCGGCATCGAACTTGCCTTCCTCGATCTTCGACCGCTTAAAGGCGAGGAACGGAGCGGCAACCGGCGAGTTCAAGATTGTGTTCAAAAGCTGTTCTTTGGATATTCCCAGAGATTCGCCGAGAACCATTGCCTCGGAAAATGCCGCCATGGCCTGGGCGAGTATGACGTTGTTTACCATCTTCATGGCCGTACCCATGCCGTGTCCTCCCGCGTGAAACACAGCCTTGCCCATCGCTTCGAACAGAGGACGAGCTTCGTCTACATCGGCTTTCTCGCCGCCCACAAAAAATATGAGCAGGCCCTGCTCGGCAGGACCTTTTGAACCGGAGACGGTTGCGTCCAGGAACCGGACCTTTCGCTGTTTGGCCTCAGAAGCCATCAGCCGCGAGAACGAGGGGTTTACGGTGCTGCAATCGATCCAGAGCGAGTTGGCCGCCAGAGAGTTGAGAAACCCGTACTTTCCGAGCAGCGCCGTTTCCGCTACAGCGTCGGGTTTTGACAGCATCGTAATGATAACCGCCGACTGTTTGGCGACATCGGCGGGCGTCGGAGCCCAGACAGCTCCGTTCGCAATCAGCGGATCTGCCCTCTGCCGTGTCCTGTTATACACGACGAGCTCATGCCCCTTTCTCTGAAGATTGGCCGCCATGCGGCTGCCCATGATCCCCAGTCCGATAAATCCGATCTTCATAGCGACCTCCTGATGTGTTTGTTCGCGTTGACACTTGATCTGGAAGAAACATGATACGCAGGAGAATGAACGCCGATGCATCGCGGTCCTTCACCGAGGAGGCTTATCCGTACAAGGCCGAGATTGTTGGCGAAGAAAGCAACAGGGACCAACAGAAACGAGAGAACAATTACATACGTATATTTTATTGCTCGCATGAGAGTCCTCCTTGCCGAGTGCCTTGTTGAAACAAGACACATCCGCACGACAATAATTTAATTGTACCTCATGATGACAAGCAAAAGCATAAAAATCTTGCTTTCTGCTTTGAAAGGCGGGGATTGTCAAGGCCCAGCCAAAACACCATCATCAAGCTTGACATTACTTTCGGCTTGAGCAACAATAAAGTTATGAAGTTAAATATATCGAATAGGTACATTCCGCTTTTGCTCGCGGGTTCCTTGGTACTTTTTTCCTGTGCCCGGCCGGTGCTGAACAAGAGTTATCTGAGCGAAGGAGACCGAAAAGTGTCATTTACCGAGCTCAGGGAGAATCCCGGCCAATACAAGGGGAAGCTTTTTATTTTCGGCGGTGTCATCGTCCGCACGAAACTCGTGCAGGCAGGATCTCAGATCGAGGCGATGCATGTGCCGGTGGACGCTTCCGGATACTTCGAGGAAAGCGGCCGTTCCGAGGGACGATTCCTGGCGCTATTGCCGAAGGACGGGCAGATGCTGGACCCCGCCGTTTATAGCAGGGGGAGAAGGGTCACGCTGGCCGCCGAGTTCATCATAACGCAGAAAGGCATGATAGATGATATGGAGTACCAGTACCCGTTCTTTCGGATTAAGGCAATTTACCTGTGGCCGAAGGAGCGGCTGTACTACGCTCCGCCATATTACTATGATCCCTGGTTCTATCCGTACCCTTATTATTACTGGGACCCGTGGTGGAGCTTGCACTACTATCGCCATCCTGTTCCCGCGCAACCGCGCACTATCCCCCGGAGTTCACCACCGCCGAGCCAGCCTCCGGTGCGCAGAGAGCAGGGGCCTGAGCGTGAGAGGTAACAGCGTTATCGGGAGGCACTTCATGAGAACCTTGTTACGGCTGTTCATAGTCGTCTTCTTGCTATCCTGTTCTACCGCAGAAAGCGGTTCCGTCTCTGACAAAACCGTTCTGGGGGTCCGCGAGGGCAGGAACATCTCCTTTGCCAGGATGATCGAAGATGTGAAGAAGATAGACCTTGTTTTTGTCGGCGAGGTCCATGATATCCCGGACCATCACCTGATGGAGCTTGAAATCATCAGGGCTCTCCATGAGTCCGGCGTTCCATTGGCTATCGGGTTGGAAATGTTCAGGGCGGACAGCCAAAAGGGGCTTGATGAGTGGGTCCACGGCGCCTTGTCGCTGGACAAGTTCCTGCCCGTTTATTATGATAACTGGCGTGTGCCATGGCCACTGTATCGTGACATCTTTTCCTATGCCCGGGAGCACCGCATTCCCCTGGTGGGGCTGAATATCCCCGACAAGATCGCCCAGAACGTGGCGGAGAAGGGCTTTGCGTCCCTCACGAGGGATGAGAAAAAGCACCTCCCTCCGGGCATCAGCTGCGATATCGATCCCACTTATATGGATTTCATCAGGAAGGCCTATACCGGACATGCACGGCATGTTGACAAGAGATTTCTGAACTTCTGCGAGGCGCAAATGGTCTGGGACAAGAGCATGGCCTGGCACCTTATCGGATTCCTTAAAAAGCACCCGGGAACGACCGTGATTGTCCTCACCGGCGTCGGTCATGCATGGAAACGGGGAATTCCCGAACAAATCGCCCGTGAGTCGAAATACACCTTTAAAGTCATCATGCCCCTTGTACCGGACCAGATCGAGCAGGACAGCGTAACAATCGAGGACGCGGACTACGTGATGCTTCAGTAATACTTCGACAGCTATCCAGGTTCCGATTTCGCGGAAATGACGTCGCAAAGGACATTTCTGTGAATCATCACTGCGTGAAAATTTCTCTGAAGAAGGCCTTCATCGCTTTCCAGGATCGTTTGTCCGCCTTCTCGTTGTAGGCGGCTCCCCTGGAATTGTCCGTACCATTGTCCGGATTCGTGAAGCCGTGCACCGCATTGCCGTAGCTCACCAGGTACCAGTCAACGCCGGCTTTGCGCATCTCGTCCTCGAAGGCCATCACTTGATCGGGCTTTACCGAAGGGTCATCGGCGCCGGTGAGCACCAGTACTTTGGCCTTGATGTTCTTCGCGTCTTCCGGATTCGGCGTGGCAAGCCCGCCATGGAAGCTTACCACTCCTGCTACGTCAGCGCCGCTCCTGGCCAGCTCCAGCGCGGCCGTCCCGCCGAAACAGTAGCCGATGGCAGCGATCCGTTTCGGGTCGGCCATCGGATTTTTCTTCAATACGTCGAGCGCAGCGTTTGCCCGGTTGCGCAGGAGCGTCCGGTCGTTTCCGCTCCGAAATTTCCCGGCAAGCCCCATGGCTTCTTCACGCGTTTTCGCCCGGATTCCCTTGCCGTAGATATCCGCTGCAAATGCCACGTAACCGAGCGCCGCAAGCTGCTCCGTGCGCTTCTTGATATAATCGTTGATGCCCCACCATTCATGCACCACAAGCACGCCCGGCCGCGCACCTTTGATCGTGTCGTCATATGCCAGATAGCCTTCGAGCGTTGCGTCTTCCTGCTTGTATTCAACGGTCTGGCTGCGGATGGCGGCGTTCGCCTTCACCGTTATCACCAGGAAGAGCAGCATGAGAACGTATTTCATGGCTACCGTCCTCCTCTATTTTATCTTTTTAATGAACTCCTCAACAGGCAGGGCCGGGAGCGACATCAGATGGACCGACCCGCGGGAGCCGATCTCAACGGACATCTTCATGACCGTTTCATTGTCGGGCGCTTCGACAATATTCACAAAATCATAGGAACCCAGCAAGGCAAACTGTTTGTGGATCTTTATGCCCATGGTTTCGATTTCCCGGTTTACTTCGAGGATGCGCTCCGGCTTGTGTTTGATCGTCCTTCTTCCCTCATCGGTAAGATTGCTCAGGATCATATAGTACGGCATAACACCCTCCTTTCGTGAAGCTCCGCTGAAATTTTTTTGCGATTACCGATATACTAATTATAGCTTTATTTTCCAGGCTGCGCGTGCTAAAGTATCCCGCATGAAAAACACGATAGGCCTGATGCTGATGGTCATTGCCATCTTTGTACCCTGTTCTTCTTTAGCCATTACTTTCGGGGGCCCGCTCGAGGTCAAGAACCAGTTCCCGATATTCCTCCCTATCAACCAGCCGTACCTGGAAATGGCGGCAACTGAGAACTCGTTCTCTCTGAGCCTTTCACATTCGAGTGTTTTTGTGATTGAAGATTCATCGCACTGGAGCACGCACCTTGATATCGAGCTGACGGAGCTGAACTTCCGGTACCGCAGGGATTTCCCCGGCCTTTTCGAGGTCGGCGTGGATCTCCCGGTCCTGCGGGCCACTCAAGGGTTCATGGACCGCCCGCTGGCATGGTATCACCGGACCTTCGGCTTCCAGGATTACGGGAGAAGCACGAGACCGGACAATACATTCCTCTATGACGTACGGAAAGACGGATCGCCCCTTATCGAAGGCATAAATGACAGGGTCGGCTTCGGCGATGCGAGGCTCACATTCAAGAAGAAGGTCATTGGCACTGACCCCGTCGTCAGCCTGATGGCCGATGTGGAACTGCCCACGGGCAATGCGCGCATCGGCTACGGCAGCGGCAGCGTCGATGCCGGCATTGCCGTGCTTCTGGACAAGGACCTCGGCCCGGATTCCAGGCTCTATGCCAATCTTGGGGCCGTGTCCCCGGGCGATTTGAAAGCCTACCAGACAGTGAAACTGGACGATTTTTACTATGCAGGCATCGGCATCGAAGCACTCGTCTTGCCGCACCTGAGCCTGCTTGGTCAGCTCATGGTCCAGACGTCTCCTTATCCGCAT
>JBLMWN010000013.1:0-6919 GCA_050257255.1 Betaproteobacteria bacterium
GTGGCCGTGGGCCTGGAGCCGGCCTGCGCCAAGACCTGCCCCACCGGAGCGATCGTGTTCGGCACGAAGGAGGATATGCTTCACCACGCAGAAGGACGCATCGTTGACCTGAAAAGCCGGGGATTCGCCGAGGCGGGGATCTACGACGGTCTGGGTGTCGGCGGCACGCATGTGATGTACGTGCTTCAGTATGCCGACAAGCCGGAGCTGTATCACGGACTGGTAAAGGACCCCGCCATCAGCCCCATGGTTTCGGTTTGGAAAGGCGTCCTGAAGCCGATCGCCTCTCTGGCCCTCGGCCTTGGCGTCCTCGGAGCCGCCCTCCATTATGTGACCAAGGGCCCCAACGAGGTCTCTGAAGAGATCGAGAAGGAGTTTAAAGATGAAAAATGACCCGAAAAAACTAATAAGGTATACGCCATCCGAGCGGGCCAACCACTGGTCGACGGCAACACTCTTTTTCCTGGCAGCGCTGTCCGGCCTCAGTTTCTTTCAGCCCCTCTACTACCCGCTCAGTCATCTGTTCGGCGGCGGAGTCTGGGCACGCATCCTTCATCCCTTCTTCGGGGTGCTGATGACCGTTTCTTTCGGCATCGAGTTTTTCAATTATAGGCAGCTGAACATCATGACGCCGGCGGACTGGGAGTGGCTGAAACATGTCCGTGAACTGGTGAAGAGCGACGACAGGAACATGCCGGAAGCCGGCAAGTTCAACGGCGGCCAGAAGCTCCTGTTCTGGCTGATGGCGGCCTGCATGGCCCTGCTCATCCTGTCAGGCATTGTCATCTGGCGCGCGTATTTTTCATTCCTGTTCCCTATGGCATTGATCCGCTTTGCGGCCGTGATTCACGCCGCATCAGCGGCAATCATGATCGGCCTGATCGTCTTCCACATCTATGCCGCCATCTGGATGAAGGAGAGCCTGAGCGCCATGGTGTACGGCCGGGTCAGACGCGCCTGGGCAAAACAGCATCACCCGGCATGGTACCGGGAAATGACGGGAGGAAATAAATGAGCACAGAGGCCCGCATCCTTGAACCAGGCCGGATGGAAGCGCCGCTGGGAGAGATCCGCTTTCTCTTTCTCCCGGACAGAGACCTGTTTAAACGCCGCGCAGAGCGCCTTCGGCTCCTGTCCAGAGATCATCCCCTGGGGGATTATCTGGCCTTTCTGGCCCTACTCGCAGATGCGCAGCAGGATGCCTTGATCCAATTCCCTTCGCTGTCCCCGCCTGATCCAAATGAACAGGCGCCCTTCCGCGAGCGCGGCACTCCGCTGCTGGACGCCCGGTCCTGGACCCGAAGCCCTGCCTGGCGGGCGGGACTGACCGCTATCCTGAGCCAGATGAAGGAAGCCGCCATTCCCCCTGCTGCACAGGAGGCAGTTGCCGTGCTGCTTGGCGCCTCAGTTGCCAGGTTGGAGAAGATGGCAGACAGCATCCTGGCGGGAGATCTGAGCGACATTTCTCCTCGGGAGCTGCCGTTTGCCGCCGCTGCCCTGCAGGTCTACTGGGTACACATGGCGTCATCCTTGGGAGAAGAGACGTTTGGTAGACCAAAACAGGGAGGTGTGTGCCCTGTATGCGGTTCTTCCCCAACAGTAGGTATCGTGCGCAGCAGCGGGGCTGAGCAGGGATTGCGTTACCTTTCCTGCTCCCTCTGCGCCTCACAGTGGCACATGGTGCGGATCAAGTGCAGTACCTGCGAATCCACCGAGGGGATAGACTACTATACGCTGGAAGGCTCGAACGACGCGGTCAAGGCGGAGACCTGCAATACCTGCAACTCCTACCTGAAACTGCTGTACCTGGGGAAAGACAGGGAGCTGGAGCCGACAGCGGACGACCTGGCCACCCTTGCGCTTGACATGCTGATGGACAAAGAGGGCAAGGCGCGCGGAGGTCCGAACCTGTTTTATCATCCTGGGACGCCGCACTGACAGCGGCGTCACGGATCGACCGCTTGTTGCCGGGTAATGCTTTCTTACAGAGAGAATTCACCCACGGCGCATTTACCGCAGTGTTTTTTTATCGCGATAATTGCAAACGTAATCTCAAGGGGGGATGTCTGATGCTGACAAAGACGGTGCAGAAGGGTTTATTAGATTTTCAGGAACTATTAGCAGAATCTGTCAGGATACACGGCCACCTGTGCCCGGGACAGGTACTTGGAGTCCGCATGTCCATGCTTGGGCTGAATTCCATCAATATCCTTGATCCCAGGGGTCGAGACCGGAAGCATCTCATGGTGTTCGTCGAAATGGATCGTTGCGCTACCGATGCAGTCCAATCGGTCACCGGTTGCAGCCTCGGGCACAGGACCATGAAGTTCGTGGATTACGGAAAAATGGCGGCCACGTACATGAATCTTAAAACAAAAAAGGCAGTGCGGATCGTTGCCAGGGAGGAATCGCGGGAAAAAGCAAAAGGACGCTTCCCCGACATCGAGAATAAGTATATGACGCAGCTTGAGGCGTACAAAGTGATGTCCGACGACGAGCTCTTCGAGGTGATGGAGGTTGCTGTGAAAGTACGACCCGAGGATATGCCGGGAAGACCCATGCGAAGGGTGCAGTGCGACTCTTGCGGCGAGCATGCTCAGGACATGAGGGAAGTCTACCGGGATGGCATGGTGCTGTGCCTTGCGTGCGCGCAGGGCGGCTACTACGAAGTACAGAAGACTTTTATGGCGGTGCGTTATGCGGAAAAGTCATAACGGGCTGGAGATCAGATCGAAGCTCTGGATCGAGGTCAACGGAGAACCGGTCTTCGGCAGGGGCAGGAGATTTCTTCTGGAGGCGATAGACTCCCACGGTTCGATCAACCGGGCTGCGCGGGAAGTCGATATCTCTTTCCGCAAGGCATGGAGTTATATCAAGGCCATGGAGGAACGGCTCGGCGTCAAGCTGGTGGAGCGGCAGGCGGGCGGCAGGAACGGCGGCGGAGCAACCCTTACGAGGGAAGCGCGGCAATTCCTGAACAAATACGAAGCGCTGGAAGAAGGCATTCAGGAAATCGTTGATGAAAAATTCAGGTCAATATTCGGACGGCATTAAGAAAACTCTGTGGGACATCTCAGGGGCTTTCGGAGACATCGGCGTCCTGTTCCCTCTCGCCGTTGCGCTGATTTCAAAGAACGGTCTCAACCCTACCGCGCTGTTTCTCATGGCCGGAATATTTTATGCGGCATCGGCGCTGTATTTCAGGATAACCATGCCGGTGCAGCCGCTGAAGGCGATGGCGGCCATCGCGATCGCCTCCGGACTGGGGGCTGGCATTATCAATGCGGCCGGAGTCGTCATGGGGGCCATTCTCATCTGCATTGCCGTCACGGGACTGAGTGCATGGCTGGGATCGCTGTTCCCGACTTCGGTCATACGGGGCATTCAACTCGGCCTTGGCGCTATGCTGGTGAGGACCGCGATCGGCCTCATGGTTCCGGACGCTGCCGTCGCGATTGCTGCAGGAATCGTTCTCGTCGTCACGATAACGCTGCTGAAGAAGATCCCTCCTCTTATACCCCTTTTAATCCTGGGCGCGGTCTTTTCGTTCAAAGGGACATCTCTGTCGGCGATCGGTCCCGTTGCAATGACGCCCGTGGTGCCGGACTGGAAGGCCCTGTGGCAGGGATTTGCCGTCCTGGTGGTGCCCCAGCTGGCATTGACGTTCGGCAACGCCGTTGTTGCGACGAACGAAACGGGCCGGCTGCTCTACGGAGAAAAAGCGGCGCGGCTCAATCTGAAAAGCATTCCCTTCAGCATGGGGATCGCCAATATCGCTTCGGGGATCGTCGGAGGCGCGCCTATGTGCCATGGCAGCGGAGGGCTTACGGCGCACCGGAAGTTCGGAGCGACCGGCGCCCGCTCCGGCCTTATCATCGGTTCGTTCCTCATCGGATTTGCCCTTGTATGCAGCCGTTCCTCCCTTGCCGTCATACAAGGGTTCCCAGCCGGGATTCTCGGCGTCCTCCTCGGCTATGTGGGGATTCAGCATTCGCTGTTCGTTAAAGATATCGTGAATGATAAAAAGGCGGTCTTGGTTGCCTTTGCCGCAGGCAGCCTGGGGTTTGCATTCAACAATCTTACCATCGGTTTTCTTGCAGGATTGGCGATTCATTACGGATTATCGGCAGTAGAAAAGATCGCGAGAGCATAAGGAGGAATATATGTGCGATAACCATGGCTCTGAACAAGGGAGCGCGCCATCAAGCAACACAATTCGAGTAACCGACGCGGTCGGCACGGTCCTCGCACACGATATAACCGAGATACGGCCCGGCGAGTTCAAGGGGCGCGCATTCAAGAAAGGGCACGTCATCCGTGAGGAGGACGTGTGTCACCTTCAGCGGCTCGGCAAGGAGCACGTCTTCGTGCTGAAAGTCGCTGAAGACGAGATGCACGAGAACGACGCCGCGTATGCAATCGCTCATGCGCTCATGGGGGACGGGGTCGCCATCAAGGGCGAGCCGAAAGAGGGAAAGATCAGCATCGTTGCCGAGCGCGACGGCATCCTCAAGATAGATCGTGACGCGCTGCTTGCATTCAATATGCTGGGCGAGGTCATGTGCGCAACGCTCCACAACAATATGGTCGTGAAGAAGGGACAGACCGTTGCCGGGACACGGGCGATACCGCTGGTGGTGAAGAAGCTGGTCGTGGAAGAAGCGGTGAGGATTGCAGGGGAAGTTCAACGTTCAAAGTCCAAAGCTCAGGAAACAGGCGTTGTCTCGGTCAAGGAAATCCGGAAACCGCGGGCCGGGGTGGTCATCACCGGCAACGAAGTCTACCACGGCAGGATCAAGGACGCCTTCGCGCCGGTCATCACGAAGAAGATCGAAGAAGTCGCCGGGAAACTCGTGGGCGTCTATTTTGCGCCCGACGATAAGGCGTTCATTGTTGACAGGCTCCGGGAGCTTCTGAATGCCGGGGCCGACCTGCTGATCACGACGGGCGGTATGTCGGTGGACCCTGACGACGTAACGCGGTTCGCGATACGGGAGCTGGGCGCAAGCGATATCACCTATGGCTCTGCCGTTCTTCCCGGTGCGATGTTCCTCGTTGCCTATCTTGGCGCCGTTCCCATTCTCGGCATCCCGGCCTGCGGCATGTATGCAAAAACCACGATCTTCGATCTGATCCTTCCCCGCGTGCTCGCCGGTGAACGGATAGGGCGAAAAGAGGTTGCGGCCCTGGGCCACGGCGGGCTCTGCATGAAGTGCGAGGTGTGCAAGTATCCTGTCTGCCCCTTCGGGAAGTCCGATTAGGTGACCGCCTAACGGCGAACGGGGCGGACGCAAAGTCCGCCCTTCTTTTTCACCGCTATTTTGGCAAACCTTTTTTTCCTTTTTATACAACCTTCCTCCCATACGGTATGCGCTGGAGAATAGTATAATATTATCAGGGTCTGACAATGCAGCAGAAATAAGGAGGGCAAGATAACCATGTTAAATCCAGGCTTATGGCACGGTTCTTTTAAAGGCAATAAGGGTCAAGAGCAAGGATGGCGCAGCCTGTTGCGCTTCAGCGCCGCTGCGGCTGCGTTCGCGATCTTATTGGCGGCACAATCCGCTCCGGCGCTGGAGATTTCCTTTCGGAGCTTCAGCGGCTCGGCGGCAATCGGTCCGCCTGCGGATGAGTATGCCGCCAAGTTACTGAACATTTCGACGATCGCTCTCGGGAAAGACGGACAGATCAAGTTTACCAGGTACACGCCGACGCCCGCTGTCCCCAAGGAGTTCAAAAATATTGTTGCGGCCGTTGGCGCAGGCGGTCCCCTGGCAGGAGGGAAGGGTTTCGACGCAGCCTATATTTCCGGGTCGGACCTCAACCCGGCATGGGGGTTCATCTACAATTCGGGAGTTCCCTTCGGCCCTAACTTCGATGAGTTCATCGGCTTTCTCTACGGGAAGTCCGTCGACGACGGCAAGGAGACCGGCCTCGACCTCTTGCAGCAGACGCTCGACAAGAGCGGCAAGAACGTCATGGCGGTTCCCATTGTCGGAAGCAGCCAACAGGGGTCGGGCTACTTCATGCTGCCCGTCGGCAACGCCGGGCAGACGCCCGGCATCGGTCTGGCCGGCCTGTGTCAGCAAAACTGGACATTCCGTTACCTGCCGCCGGCCCAGTACGTCATCGATCGAGCCTGTGACAACCTCGTCGCGGCGGGCGTGATTCCGAAAAAGAACATCAAATTCATCACAGCAGTCGCCGGGGGCGGCTCCCTCATCAAAGCCGTGGCAGACGGCCAGCTTCAGGCCTACGAGTTCGCCACGCCCCTCGACGACGTATCCCAGCTTTTCGGGCTTCCCGAGGGGAACCCCGGTACGGTGGGGACGCGGTACCTGCACTTCCCCGGTTGGCACCAGCAGTTCTTGATCACGTATATGCTCATCAATAAGAACGTTTGGAACAAGCTGAGCCCTGCCCAGCAGACATTGGTCCTGAGCGTCGGACGCGACCATGTCATCTCGTCTTACAGCGAAAACATCAGGCAGCAGGGCGCCAAACTGAAGCAGATCCTGACGGCCAACGACAATGACAAAAATCCCGACAACGACATGGTGCTGGTGCAGTGGCCTCAGAGCGATTTGGCGCTGCTCAGGGACGCGACCATACAGTTTCTGAACGTCAGGGTCTCCGATGCGGCACTCAGCGAACAGGACCGGAAGGACTACGGCAGGATCCTCGAGTCGCTCCGGACCTACGTCAGCAGCAACAACGGGTACTGGAAGGTGCGTGAAGTGCCCAACGCCCTTCGTTTCCAGGGGTGGTACGATCCTGATGGCAAGAAGAGCTGGGACCAGAACCTGAAGTAGGCAAGTTGGTTGAACGCGCTGCTTCGCATCAGCCTCGTGCAAGAGGAGCAGAGGTAACGGAAATAATGACCGATGGGGCGGACTCAGGTTCGCCCTGTTATATTTGC
>JBLMWN010000014.1:0-3856 GCA_050257255.1 Betaproteobacteria bacterium
GCGTATCATGATGTTCGTCCAAACGAGTATGTTGCATTTCATATATGATATTTTACATCGAATCCGAAAGCCTGTGCAGAACAATGTTGGCGCCCAGTGCATAAAGCAGTCCTCCCGGATAAGGAGATCTCCCACGAACTGCACTTGAATTTCAGCGCCCACCTGTGCTACAGTGCCGTCCATGATCACGGCGCTCATCATCTTCATCATAACCTACCTTTTCATCGGCTTGCGCCAGATCCCGCGCCTCCACATCGACCGGCCCGCCGGCGCGCTGGTGGGCGCGGTGATGATGGTCGTCTTCGGTGTTCTGACCCTCGACCAGGCCTTTGCCGCCGTCGACATGCACACGCTGCTCCTCCTCCTCGGCATGATGATTATCACCGTCTACCTCAGGGCCGCGGGATTCTTCGAGCTTATGGCGGACAAGATCCTCTCGCTTTCGAAAACGCCGCTCCAGCTTCTTATCTTCGTTACGATCTCATCGGGCCTGCTCTCCGCCCTGTTCGTGAACGATACGATCTGCCTCATCTACACGCCGATCATTCTCGAGGTTGCGATCCATCTCGGAGTGAACCCTATGCCCTATCTGCTCGCCCTTGCCACGTCGTCGAACATCGGCAGCGTCATGACCGTGACCGGCAATCCGCAGAACATGTTGATCGGCATTTACTCGAAGATCCCCTATCTTTCATTTCTGGGCGCGCTCTTTCCTGTTGCGCTTGCGGGGCTTGCCGTGAGCGTGGCAGTCATCTGGTTCTGGTACCGCAAGGAGATGAGTGTCCGCGCATTTGCGTCGAGGCCGACGATGCCGAAGTATGACGTCAGGAAACCGCTGCTCGTCAAGGCACTCCTGGCCTGCGCCGCGGTACTCATCGCTTTTTCGCTTGGCTATCCCTACTCACTTGTTGCCGCGGCGGGTGCCGTTCTGCTCCTGCTGATCGGCGGCGTCAGCACGGAGAAAATTCTCGAAGGCGTGGACTGGACCCTGCTCCTGTTTTTCTCCGGCCTTTTCGTCGTGATGCACGGGGTCGAAGTCTCGGGACTTGCGGGGGCAATGATCGAGAAAGCGGGCGACCTTGGGTCACTTTCTCCCCTGGGCAGGATCGCAGGCCTGTCCGCTGTTACCGTTTTCCTCTCGAATCTCGTGAGCAACGTACCGGCAGTGATGCTGCTCAAACCCCTGACGCAATCACTCGGCAGCGGACACTTCCTCTGGCTGGCGCTCGCCATGAGCAGCACCCTCGCCGGCAACCTTACGCTCATCGGCTCCGTGGCCAACCTCATCGTGGTGCAGCAGGCCAGGAGAAGAGTGGAGATCGGGTTTATGGAATATTTCCGCGCAGGCGCCCTGATTACAATTATCACTGTGGCGATCGGCATAGCTGTGCTTGCCATTGAGGTGAGTGTGACGCACGGAGCGGAAGCCTCCGCAACTGAACTATCGAAGGACCGGATGACCGTGACGGTCAGGTCGTCTGCTTCCGCTGTCTCAAAGTCATTCAAGATCGTCCTGCTCTGCGATGCGGACCGTTCGCGGACGAAAGGGCTGCAGGGTTTTCGGCGGCTCGAACCCGATGAGGCCGCCCTCTTTGTGTTTCAAAAACCCGAAGCAGTGACGTTCTGGATGGGGAGCGTCGCCTATCCCATCGATATCATCTTTGTCGGTCCTGACAAGAACGTTGTACGGGTATACTCAAACTGCAGGCCGGGAAGTACGGACCTGTATCCTTCGTTACGGAAGATTTCGTGGGTCATCGAGACCGCGGCCGGGTCGGAAATCAAGGCCGGAGACAGCGTGAGCTTTCAGTAAATTGCGGAATGCGGATTTAATCAGACAGCAAATCAACCTTCCCGTTTTTTCCGTTCCGCAATCCGCATTTCGAAATTGGAATGTATATGGAACTGGGTTATCGCATAATACGGCCGGAAGACGTCGGCACGCAGCCCCTCTCGCTTGCCCAGATATCGCTCTGGCGAACAGCGAAGTGGGATGTCTCAGAGGGAGATCAAGCGGTAGAAGAGGCGATTGAGATCGCCCGGGAGTGCAAACGCCGCGGCATCCGTACGGTCTTTCATCCTCTTGAGTATCCGCTGGCCGCCGAACATGCGGAGCAGACGCTCGATGTCATGCGCAGGCTTTCTGCGGCCGCGGATCTCGGCATCATCGTTCATGATGAAGGCGGCGCAAGCGGGCAGAGGCTTTCGAATGATGAGGCGGACCGCTATGCAGAGAGCGTGAGAGAAATAAGCGGACATTGCCGCGTTTCAATTGAAAATTCATACAACTCCGGTGATATTACATGGTTCTGGGAGCGTTTTGCAGCGCCGGGCAGGGTATCCATGACGCTGGACATTGGTCATCTGGAGCTGTCTGGGATCGACTCGGTCGCCTTCGTCCGGAACATGCCGCAACGCCTCGTTGAGCGTGTCGCATTCGTACATATGCATCATCATGACCCGCAGGAACGGCAGCCGGTCAAGGATCACAAGCCGCTCGTTGCCGGTTGCCGGGAGATCGGGGCGCTGAAGGAATTGCTGAGACGAAAGCGGGACATCCAGGTTATCCTCGAGCTGGACGCATCCGAGGAAGGCATGCGCCAGAGCATTACGTTGTTGAAGAATCTTTAGGCAAACTTGTGGAGGATGACATCTGAGAAAGCCGTGCATGCATTAGAAATTTATCGCAGAGGGCGCTGAAAGAAACGGTAACAGTAAGCCTCGTCGAACACGGATAACCACTAATAAAGAAGGATTACGATTTTAATGAAAGAGGAACAGCTTTCATCCGCTTCTCTGCGCGAATCTGCGTCCAATTGATTTTGCTTTGAGCCTTTATCTGCGGGGAAAAAACATGAACATCACTCCCCTTGCCGCCGAATCCATGGGTGTACGCAGCTCCGCGATCTTCATCGAAACGCCGGACGTGAAGGTTCTCATCGATCCCGGTGTTTCGCTGGCGCCGCTTCGTTTCGGTCTGCCGCCCCATCCTCTTGAGATCAAGGCCATGAACAAGAGCTGGCGCAGAATCAAGGAATACGCCGCCCGCGCCGATGTCCTGATCATCACACACTACCACTTCGACCACTTCGATCCCACCGAACCGCTCGTGTTCCACAACAAGGTGCTTCTGATCAAACACCCCAAGGAGCAGATTAATGCTCGCCAGCACGACCGCGCAAGGGAGTTGATCAGAAATTTCCGGTCTCTCCCGCGCAGGGTCGAATTTGCCGATGGAAACACATTCGAGTTCGGCGGCACAACGATTCGGTTCTCACGGGCCGTGCCGCATGGGCCGACTGCCAAGGTCGGCTGGGTCGTCCAGGCATCGGTGAAGACGTTGGAGCACAGCTTTCTGTACACCTCCGACATCCAGGGGGCCGTCCGGCCCGAACATCGTTCCTTCATTCATGCGGAAGACCCTGATTCGCTGTATCTTGATGGTCCGCTTACGTACATGATGGGCCGTGAATTCAGTCCTGAAGACCTTCGCACGTCAATCAATGCAATCTCCGAGGTGCTCGAGACCGGGAAGACACGGACGCTGATCATCGACCACCATTTGCTGAGAGACCAGAACTGGAAAGCGGAAATCGCAGAGGTTTTCGCGAGGGCCGGGGAGGCCGGCAAAAAGGTGGTGACCATGGCGGGATTTCTCGGGCAGGAAGACGAACCGCTCGAGGCGCGGAGGCGACAGCTTTTTGCCTGGCACCCGGGCATGCCAGAGGAGCCGATCGCGCGCAGCGGAAATTTTCATCTCGTAAAAGAGCTGGAGAAATAACGGTTGTTTGTACTACTCGGCTCCACAGGTCAGTTCTGTCGCTCGGGCGTTCCAGCAGCGTCGACGGCAGTGCTT
>JBLMWN010000015.1:0-5178 GCA_050257255.1 Betaproteobacteria bacterium
TGTATATTCCTCCTGATGTTTCAGGTTAGTATCTTGCTCCTGACTCCTCACATCCTCACGTACCGGCTTATGATCCCACCAACGGCGGCTTGACGCCATGGAAGAAGATCCACGAGATCACGAGCCCGATCCAAATGATGAACCCGAAGAGCGAAATCACGTAGACCGCGGCCAGCTTGCCGATGCCTTCTTCCCAGAGCTTCTTGAAGTTCGACACCAGGCCGATGGTAAAGAAGGTCATGACGAAGAAGATACCCCGGAACACGTTGGCCTCGCCGGTCGCAGCCTTGGCGGAGTTCATGGTCGCCTTCGGCGCCTTGAGCTGGTCGTTCAGGGGTGCCAGCTGGGCCTTGTCCTTTGCGATCTGGTCGGTAAGGGTGGCGATGGCCGCTTTGTCCTGGTTCTTTTCAGGAACGGCCGTGAGCGCTGCCAGCTGCGTCTCCCCGGCCGCGATCTGCTTCGTGAGCGGGGCTGTCTGCCCGCTCATGGCGGTCAGGCTCTTGGACGCGGGCAGGCAGACGAGCAGGATGATGAGGAACGTGACGATATACCCGATGACGAACTTGGGGAACCGGTCCCAGATCTGGCCGGGCCGTACCTTCTCGCCCGGCTTGCACTCGATCACCGAGCACCAGATGATGGCCAGGACAAACGCCCATACGCCGATGAACACGTCGATGAACACCTTGACCACAGCGGCGGCGTTCTTGATCCATTCGGGCTGGTACATGACGCCCTCGGCGGCATTCTTGCCGAGGATGAGGCCTTCGGCCACGGCTCCGGACGCCACGGCCGCGCCGTCGGTCTTGACCGCGAGACCCATCCACGCGCCGGCCACCATCGGCTCCTTATACAGGAACGTCTCGGCAAAGAACGGAAGGACGAGGAGCTCGACCACGGCGAAGATCACGACGAGCGAGGAGACCATGATCGGCACAACCGGCCGGGCCTTGATGGCACCGCCGGTCGCGATCGCGGCCGACACGCCGCAGATGGAGATGCCCGAGGCCAAAGGTGCGGCCCATTCCCGGCTGAACTTGAAATACTTGCGGGCGATGAAGTAGACGAGCGCCCAGTAGATGAGGTAGGCTTCGACGATGGCGCAGAGGCCGCGGAACATGACCGCTGTGGCCAGTCCCAGCTTCTCCGCGGCCATCATGCCGAGGGAGCCGCCGAGGATGACGATGGCGGTCTTAATGTACAATTCCGGCCGCACGGCCTCCTTGATCGAGTTTGCGAAGGAAGGGACGAAATTGCCGAAGATCAGGCCCACGACAAGCGCCACGATGAAGCCGGCCTCCTGGGTGAGCTTTAAGGACCAGGTGATCCCGAACTTCTGCAGGTCAGGCTTGGTCGTGACCGCGATGTTGGCCCAGCTCCCGATCATCCAGCAGATATAGCTTATCCAGAATACGATGGTAAACCCGATGATGAAGTTTTTGATGTCGGCCTTGAGCGCCACGGCGCCGACGGTCATGATGACGAGCAGGACAACGTAGGTGAGTATGAGTGACCCGAATCCTCCGATCCAGGTCGCCGAAATCGGCTTTAAGGCCTTCGAGATGTTGGTCCAGACCCCGGTGGTCACTCCCCAGTTCAGGACGTCCGTGCCGATGAAGGCACCGAGGGAAACGACAAAAATGAACAATCCGATCCAGACTGCTAGCCAGTCTTCACTAATGCCTTTTGCTTTCTCTTCCATGCTGATGTGGTCCCCCTTTCCTTAGAAGTTTTCACCACGAAACTGAATAATGCCTTTCCATGTTGAAAAACCGTTTAGGCAAATAGCGGGTCCGTCGTTTCGCATCACCTCCCTGTTCTTAAGGATGGGGAAGATCATAACAACAGAATGTTCATAATATCGAATATTATACTATAAGTTTTCCCGGTTGGGCAAACAATTTGAATAAAAACATCAGGTTGCATACAATTAAAACTTTAATAGTTCTGCAGCTCAGTGTGTAGGCGCGATCAGGCCAATGTCCTCTTGATGGATTTCTCGATCTCGACAGCGATAAATACGACAGAAGACAGGATCAAAACAATCACAAGTTCGGGCGAAGAGAGGGGCTGGGTCTTAAAAATAGGATTCAGAAAGGGGATATAGATAGTGGCGAACTGCAGAAGGATCGTGACTGCAACGCTTAAGAGCAGGGGTTTGTTCGTGAAAAATCCCTGCGTAAACAGGGATTGCCGTTCAGACCGGATGGCCATGACGTGGCCGAGCTGCAGGAAGCAGAGCACGGTAAAGACCATGGTCTGCCAGTGCGCGTCCCCGGTGTGGATGGCCCACGCCTGGAGCGAGAGCGCCACTGCGCCCATGAGCAGACCCACCCAGACCGCGTGAATGCCGAGGCCGTGAGCAAAGATGCTTTCTCTGGGATGACGCGGCGGCCGGGTCATCACGTCGCCCTCTTCCGGTTCCACGGAGAGCGCAAGCGCCGGCAATCCGTCGGTCAGGAGGTTGATCCAGAGAATATGGATCGGCTGAAGAGGGATCGGGAGTCCGAAAAAAGGAGCGAGGAAGAGCGTCCAGATCTCTCCCGAATTCGTCGTGAGCAGGTACTTGATGAACTTCCGGATGTTGTCGAAGATCTTCCGCCCTTCCTTCACCGCGTTGACTATCGTCGCGAAGTTATCGTCAAGCAGGATCATGGACGATGCTTCCTTGGCAACATCGGTACCTGTGACACCCATGGCCACGCCTATATCGGCTGCCTTGAGCGCCGGCGCGTCGTTCACGCCGTCGCCGGTCATGGCCACAAAGTGCCCCCGATCCTGGAGTGCTTTCACGATCTTCAGTTTCTGCTCCGGCGCTACCCGGGCATACACACGGATATGCTCGACCCGCTTCTCGAACTCTTCGAGCGATAGGGCGTCGAGTTCGGCGCCGGTGATGACTGCTGCGGGATCGTCGGATTCCAAAATGCCCACCCGCTGAGCAATGACCCGGGCCGTCAAGGGATGGTCGCCGGTGATCATGACCGGAGAGATGCCGGCACCCCGGCACTCTGTTACAGCCCGCGTTGCCTCTTCCCGAGGAGGGTCCATCATCCCCATGAGTCCGATCAGCACAAGATCCGATTCCGCGTCTGCATGAGAGACATCCGCAGGCAAGTCGTTCCATATCCGCATGCCGATGGCCATGACGCGCAGCCCCTGTCCCGCGATCTCCGCGCTCACCTGGGACATTTCCGATCGGTCGATATCCTTGATCCCCTCAGCGGTCAGAACGCCGGTACATCGGTCCAGGACGATCTCCACCGCGCCCTTGGTGAAGGACAGAACGTTGCCGTTCAGCCACGGGCTCTGCCCCTGGATTCCTGCACTTGAGACGGTATGCAACGTCGTCATCAACTTCCGCTCCGAATCAAAGGGATGCTCGGCTACGCGGGGGAGTTGCGACTCTAACCGGTCTTTGACAAAACCGTACTTACGCGCGATGGAGAAAAGCGCCGCCTCGGTCGGGTCTCCGATGACGTTTCCTGACGCGTCCAGCCGGGCATCGTTCGACAGAGCGAGAGCAGTGAAAAGAGTTCGGAGCGGGGAGCTCGGCGTGTTGAGTAAACGTGTGTCACTCCGTACTCCGAACTCGGAACTCCGAATTATGTTCCCGTCCACCCACATGTCCTCAACCGTCATTTTATTGAGCGTGAGGGTGCCGGTTTTGTCCGTGCAGATGTAGGTGACGGAGCCGAGAGTCTCGACCGACGGGAGCTTTCTGACCAGGGCGTTTCTTCTGATCATCATTCGTGCGCCGAGGGCGAGCGAGATGGTCACGACTGCGGGAAGCGCCTCGGGGATCGCGGCTACGGCAAGGCTTACCGCCACGAGAAAGATTCTCACAACAGGTTCGCCGCGCATCAAACCGGCCGTAAAGATGATTGCGCAGATCGCGAGCACGGCGAGGGCGAGTTTTCTGCCGAAGACCGCGAGCCGCTTTTGGAGCGGCGTCTTTCCCTCGCCCTCCTGCTGGAGCATGGCGGCGATTTTGCCGAGCTCCGTGTCCATGCCCGTGGCCGTTACCACGGCCGTTGCGCGGCCGTAGGTGACAAAGGTGCCTTTGTACAGCATATTTTTCCGGTCACCGAGCGGCAGCGATTCTCCCGGGATCGCCTCGGCGTGTTTTTCAACCGGAACAGACTCTCCGGTCAAGGCCGCCTCCTCGGCCTTCAGTCGCGCAGCCTCGATGACGCGCAGGTCTGCGGGAACAACGTTGCCTGCATCGAGCAGGACGATGTCCCCGGGAACCAGTTCGCGAGCGGCGATGGTCTGGTGCTCGCCGCTGCGAAGTACAGCAGCCTGGGCAGCGGCCATTTTCTTGAGGGCGGCCATGGCTTTTTCCGCACGGTATTCCTGGCTGAAGCCGAGCACGGCGTTCAACACGACGATCACGACTATGGCGATGGTATCGGATGCTTCACCGATGATCCCGGAGATCACCGCGGCAGCGATGAGCACGAGGATCATGAAGTCCGTGAATTGTCCGAGGAACATCACGAGCGCGGTCTTCTTCTTCCGTTCCCTCAGCTCGTTGGGGCCGAAGCGTTCAAGGCGCGACCGCGCCTCGCCGCGGGTGAGCCCGGCCCGGCTCGATTGCAGGGAAACAAGGACTTCTTCGATGCTCTGCTGATAGGGATGCATGATTTTCCTCACCGGCACATCTCGCGAAGTACCGCAGGATGAGAACGTGCAACTGACGCGGACAGCGCGAAGCGACAGGCGCTGAACAGCGCCTGTCTCCTTTGACGATAGCATTAAATCGGGCTCTTGTAAAGGCAACGGGAGAGGACAGTATCAGCAATTGTTGAGCGAATAACGGCGGTATCGCTGATCAAGGACGGCGGTAGGCGGTGGTATACTTAATGATGTTGGACAGAGAACACGCTTATCAACGAGTCTCGATACAAGGCACAAATGCACAATCGCGGTTTCATCATCATCACGCTTCTCTTTCTGCTCATCGACTGCGCGCTGAAACCGCCGTCTCCCCAGGTTGAGCCCGGCGGAGTCCGTTTTTCGTACTACGCTCCCTCAGCAACGAGCGTCGCTATAGCCGGCAGCTTTAACCGGTGGGATTCCGAGCACGACCCCCTCACGGGTCCTGATGAGAAAGGAATCTGGACCATCCTTCTGCCGCTTTCCGAAGGACGGTACGAGTATAGGTTTGTCATTGAC
>JBLMWN010000016.1:0-2990 GCA_050257255.1 Betaproteobacteria bacterium
GGTTCGAAAGCCGAAAATAGATGAAGAGTCAACAAGTTGCGTATCTGCATGGATTTTACTTCACGTAGTGGTAGAAACTTCAGCCGGCGAGCGTATAATTCACATTTGCAGACATAGACGGGACGGAAAGATGGACACAGAAGCTACCATGGGTCCGATCTCGTAGAACACGAGGCCAACGGGAGCTGTTTCCGACTCCATCAAAAGTATTGCAAACGACATAGTCCTCAAGCGATGGTCCATGAGGCGGGGGCATTACGTCGGCACGCCGGACCTTGATAAAATACTCCATAAGAGTATACTGCTCAACGAACGCGAGGGATTCAAAACTTAGGAGGCCGTCATGAAAACGATCGTTGGAAGAACGCTATTAGCTGCAGTCCTTATTCTATCGGCAGGGACTATCCTCGCTCTTGATAAGAAGGACCCGCAGAAAGCAGTCCCGCAGGGCAGGACAGCTGTACTGATCGAACCGGAATTCACCGTGAACAAGGCCGGGACCGCCGTGCTGATCATGGACTACGAAAATGATATCGTAAGCAGCCTGCCCGAGGATGTCCGTGTGCCGCTGCTCGAAAGGGCAGCGATGATCATCAAAGAAGCGCGTCAGGCGAACATCCCCGTCATCTATGTTGTGGTCAGGTTCCGCGACGGATACCCCGAGGTCAATCTGCAAAACAAGCTTTTCCACGCTCTGAAGGAATCAGGGCGACTGCGGGAAGGGACCCCGGGGGCCGAAATAGACCCGAAGGTAGCGCCTCTTCCGGCTGAGATCGTCGTGACGAAGCGCCGCGTAGGCGCTTTTTCGACAACGGACCTGGAGACGATCCTCCGGGCCAGGAACATCAACACACTCGTCCTCTGCGGCATCTCAACGAGCGGCGTGGTCCTTTCCACGATCCGCTGGGCCGCGGACATGGACTACAATCTCGTAGTCGTGTCGGATGTCTGCGCCGACCGCGACGCGGAAGTACACCGGGTATTGATGGACAAGGTCTTCCCGTGGCAGGCAACGGTCGTAACGAGCAGGGAATTCCTGAAGGCCATTGGGGCAAAGGACAGTAAGTAATTTCACTCTTTCGGGAATAAGCCGGGAAAACTAATATCTGATTGAGAGGCCGGTAGCCGAGTCCTGACGTGCTATCCTTACAACAGGATGAAAAGCTTGCATTGTTTATACTTGGCAGAAAAGGGGGGTGGCTGTGATGAAGACGTTGCTGATTCTGCTTGCGGCCGGCATGGCAGTCCTGAGCGGGCCCGCATTCGGGTCCGAGGGCAAGAGGCAGGAGGAGAACAAGAGGGTCGTTCTTGCGTTCTACGAAAAAGGAATTAATCAAAAAGATTTTGGCGCCGCGTCACCGTACCTCGGTCCGCGATATATCCAGCATAACCAGAGGGCTGCCGACGGCGTCGAGGGCTTCCGCGCATTCATCAAATTCCTGCGGGAACAATATCCTGCATCGCGCAGCGAGATAAAGCGCGTATTCGCTGACGGCGACTACGTGATCCTGCACGTGCACGCAGTCAGGGTCCCGGGAACGCGCGGCCTTGCAGTAGTCGACATTTTCAGACTGGAGAACGGGAAAATTGTCGAGCACTGGGACGTCCATGAGGAAATTCTGGAAAAGGCGGCCAACGAAAACGGAATGTTCTGAGGGGGAAAGCACCCCTCGTATTCAGAAATGGCATCCGTACTGCTCTTTGTCAGTATCAGGGCTGCATTCTGCCGGCGGCTGCGAAGCCTCAGAAGAATAAAATTCGGCGTCCCGAGCTTACCATTACTTGAACCCGCACTTTTTCCAGAAGATCAGCCCCGGGCAGATTCCCGTTACGCCGGCGAACAGGCCATGCCTGCCGGGATGTACAGCACCCATGATGCCTTGTCGAATCCCGTATGCCATATGCCGATGCTGATCACTGCGGAAAACGTAAGAAGCAGCATTCTTTGTCATGATTGGCACTCCTTGTCGAATATTATCCCGCAATCCTCTTTACAAACTCCTCGCTCGCCTTTCTTCCGCTCATGCTTGCATTCGACGGTTCCAGTTCGTCGATCATGATCATGGAAAAGGAAGATGCTCTTTGATTGTATGAGTGGTGGGGATGAGGAATTTGTGACAGCTTAAAGAAGATTTTCCCAGTAGTTTTTTCCGGGGGGGATCATTTCTGATTTTTTATAGAAATTAAGACGGCGGACCATGTTGCTGAACTTTTCATACTCAACGGCGAGATTGACTTCGGTCACGTGCTTCCTGATGCGGCACCGGCAGTCGCCCGTGGGGTTGTAGGTCGTGCACCGCTCGGAGAGAAACGAGTTGATGCGCTTTCTGCTCCGCCTGACCATCTGGCGCACGGCAGCCTTGTCCTTTTCCAGAATTCCCGCGATCTCTGCGTACTCCAGTTCCGCCACGTCCCTGAAGATGTGCGCAGGCCGCGTTTCATTGTCCACGCAGTGGAGCATCGCGGTGACGCATCGATCGCACGTCTGTTTGACCCAGATCGCCTTGTCAAGGTCGGTGTGGGCCGGCGGATCGATGTCGTCGCTGTTGAAATAATCCCGTACGAACCGCATCGAATAGGTCTTCTCATTTCTGGCAAAGTCCGCCGCAATCCGGCGGGTGATGGTGTATATCCAGGGTGAGATCTTTGATTCACTACGGAAGGAGGGGAAGCTCTTGACGATCTCGGTCCAGGCCTGCTGCGCCGCGTCGCGCGCAGTTTCCTCGTCCGTGATCATCCTGCGGCAGATGGACGAGACCATCCTGCCATACTCGCGCGCGATGGTGTCGAGGGAAAAATTGTGATTGACCGATGTCTCCATGAATACATCCTTTTAATTGGCAGCAAGCGGCGCAGTCCGCAGCCATGCATATTTATTGGTCCTTGCCAAGAATAACATCGACCATGGTCTTTCTTGGTTGGCAAAAAAGCCGCTTCACCCTTCCCCTGAAATCCTCCGGTGTAATATGCTCCTGGTGGGTGCCCATGAC
>JBLMWN010000017.1:0-10337 GCA_050257255.1 Betaproteobacteria bacterium
ATGGCCGCCGTTAATGTCGTCTTGCCGTGGTCCACGTGTCCAATGGTCCCCACGTTCACATGCGGCTTCGTCCTCTCAAATTTTGCCTTTGACATGCTGTACCCCCTCCTGTCAGGAAGTGAAATCAAATGTCCGTCGGTTCGCGATCTATTTGGCCTTGACAGCCTCGCCTTTTACCTTCGCTATGATCTGCTCGGAAATGTTCTTGGGGACCTCTTCATAATGGGCAAACTGCATGGTATAGGTTGCTCTCCCCTGGGTCTTGGACCGGATGTCTGTGGCATACCCGAACATCTCCGAAAGCGGGACCTGTGCTGTGATCACGCGGCCTGATCCCCTCATGTTCATCCCCTGCACCCGTCCACGGCGGGAGTTGAGGTCACCGATGATATCCCCCATATACTCCTCGGCGCAGACGACCTCGACGGCCATAATCGGCTCGAGCAGCACCGGGTTCGCCTTTGCCGCGCCTTCTTTGAACCCCATGGAGCCGGCGATTTTGAAGGCCATCTCCGAAGAGTCCACATCATGGTAGGACCCATCGACAAGTGTGACCTTGATGTCAACCATGGGATATCCGGCGATCACGCCGTTCTCCATGGCTTCTTCGATACCCTTCTGTATCGGCGCAATATATTCCTTGGGAACCGCTCCGCCGACGACCTTGTTCTGGAACTCAAACCCTTTTCCCGGCTCCTGCGGCTCAAGCTCAAGCACTGCGTGTCCGTATTGACCGCGGCCGCCAGTCTGGCGTATGTATTTGCCTTCGGCTGTGACCTTTTTCCTGATCGTCTCGCGGTACGCCACCTGAGGCTTGCCCACGTTCGCGTCAACCTTGAACTCACGCATCAGGCGGTCGACAATGATCTCCAGGTGAAGCTCTCCCATGCCTGAAATGATCGTCTGTCCCGTTTCCTGATCGGTAAAAACGCGGAACGACGGGTCTTCCTGCATGAGCTTCTGAAGCGACAGGCCCAGTTTCTCCTGGTCGGCTTTGGTCTTCGGCTCGATGGCAACGGAGATAACGGGCTCCGGAAATGTCATTGCCTCAAGGATGATCGGTTTGCTCTCATCGCACAGCGTATGTCCCGTAAGAGTGCTCTTGAGGCCCACCGCCGCACAGATGTCTCCGGAGTAGATTTTCTGGATCTCCTCGCGCTTGTTCGCGTGCATCTTGAGCAGTCTTCCGATACGTTCCCTTGTCCCTTTGGAAGAATTGTACACGTAGGAACCGGAATTCAGCGTCCCGGAGTAAACACGGATGAACGTGAGTTGACCCACGAAGGGGTCGGTCATGATCTTAAAGGCCACAGCTGCAAAAGGCTCGCTGTCAGAAGTCTTGCGAACAATTTCTTCGCCGCTTTTGGGATCAATCCCCTTTACCGGCGGAATATCCAACGGTGACGGGAGATAATCAACTACGGCATCGAGCAAGAGTTGAACGCCTTTATTCTTGAACGCCGACCCGCAGATGACCGGGAATATTTGCATGGCAATCGTGCCTTTGCGGATCGCCGTCATGATCTCGGCTTCCGTGGGCTGCTCGCCGTTTAGGAACTTCTCCATGATCGTGTCGTCGACATCGGCAAGCTTTTCGATCATCTTATCCCGGTACTCTTTTGCCCTGGGCATGAGATCAGCCGGAATGTCTTCCACCACATACCTTGCGCCGAGGGTCTCATCGTCGAACAGAACAGCCTTCATCTTGACCAGGTCAACACAACCGCGGAACTTGTCCTCAGCACCGACCGGGATCTGGATCGGCACGGGGTTCGCCCCGAGGCGGTCGATCATCGACTTAACACTCATGTAGAAGTCTGCGCCGATGCGGTCCATCTTGTTCATGAACGCAATGCGTGGGACCTGATACTTATCCGCCTGACGCCAAACCGTCTCGGACTGGGGCTCTACGCCGCTCACCGAGTCGAAGGCAGCAACTGCTCCGTCGAGCACGCGGAGCGAGCGCTCGACCTCGATCGTGAAGTCCACGTGGCCGGGAGTGTCAATGATGTTGATTCGCTTGTCCCGCCAAAAACAGGTCGTCGCCGCCGAGGTGATGGTGATACCGCGCTCCTGCTCCTGGACCATCCAGTCCATGACTGCGGTACCGTCATGCACCTCCCCGATCTTATAGGAAACACCGGTATAGTAAAGAATGCGCTCGGTCGTCGTCGTTTTCCCGGCGTCAATGTGAGCCATAATACCGATGTTACGTGTATTTTCGAGTGAATACTGCCTAGCCAACGTATCTCCTCCGCTCCCTCGTGAACACCTTACCAGCGATAGTGGGCGAAGGCTTTATTGGCCTCTGCCATCCGGTGCACATCGTCTTTCTTTTTCACCGCCGCGCCCGTGTTGTTCGAAGCATCAAGGATTTCTCCGGCGAGCTTATCCACCATGGATTTTTCTGGCCGCTGCGATGCATACAGCCGCAGCCACCGATAGGCCAATGAAAGTCTGCGCGGCTGCTTGACCTCGATCGGAACCTGATACGACGCGCCGCCCACCCGCCGGGACTTCACCTCGAGGGTCGGCTTCAGGTTCTCGACGGCTTTCTTAAAAACAGCAATGGGGTCGCTGTTGGTTTTCGCCTGAATGCGGTCCAAGGCCTTGTAGCAGATCGCTTCCGCTGTGCTCTTCTTTCCCTTGCGCATGAGCACGTTCACAAACTTTGCAAGCATCTTGCTGTTGTACTTTGGATCCGGTAATGTCTCTCTCTTTACGATAACTGTTTTTCTCGGCATAGCGTACCTTCTCGATTATCATCGCCGCTTCAGCGGCATCTCTATTAACCAGCTTCCGCCCGCTACTTCGGCCTCTTTGCTCCATACTTGGAACGTCCCTGCTTGCGGTTTGCAACCCCTACGGTGTCCAGCGTGCCACGCACGATGTGATACCGCACGCCGGGAAGATCCTTCACCCTCCCGCCGCGAATAAGCACGATGGAATGCTCCTGCAGATTGTGCCCCACGCCCGGTATGTACGTCGTAACTTCCATTCCGTTCGTGAGCCTCACTCTGGCCACTTTCCTCAGAGCCGAGTTAGGCTTCTTTGGTGTCGTGGTATATACTCTGATGCAGACCCCGCGCTTCTGGGGGCAACTCTTGAGTGCAGGACTCTTGGTCTTGCTCGCGGCGAGTGATCTGCCTTTTCTTACCAATTGACTAATGGTAGGCACGAGAATTACTCCTTAAAAACAACGAAATAGTACGTTTTTAAAAACATTGAGTCAAAACCCGGTAATTATATCGACATGAGGCTAAGTTGTCAAGCTTTTTTTAGCTCATTCTCAGTCAAAAATCAACTTACCAGGATCTCATCTGAAGATTCGACCTCCGGAACTTGGGCAAGACCCAGCCAGTGATACGCATCACCAAACCACTGCTAACTGTGGCTCTCCTCTGCCGCTTGTTCGGGCTCTCCATCAACAACTACATAGGTATTCCGGTATTCGGTCATGCCGGTGCCTGCCGGTATCAACCTGCCCATGATCACGTTTTCCTTCAACCCGGCAAGATCATCCACAGCGCCGGTGATGGCCGCTTCGGTGAGCACGCGGGTGGTCTCCTGGAATGACGCCGCAGAGATAAAGCTGTCCGTGGTGAGTGATGCCTTCGTGATGCCGAGGAGGATAGGCCGCGCCGTTGCGGGTTTGCCGCCCCTGACAATCACTGCCTCGTTCTCTCTTGCAAAGGCGAAGCGGTCCACCTGCTCGCCAATGAGGAACGACGTGTCGCCGGCATCTTCGATGCGGACCTTCCGGAGCATCTGACGCACGATCACTTCGATGTGCTTGTCGTTGATGCTTACGCCCTGGAGACGGTACACCTGCTGCACTTCGTCCACAAGGTACTTCTGGAGCTCCTTGGGACCAAGCACATTCAGGATATCATGCGGATCCACCGGGCCGTCCATGAGCGGCTCGCCCGCAGTCACCCAGTCGCCTTCGTGCACGTTCACGTGCTTGCCCTTGGGGATGAGGTACTCCTTCTCATTTCCCATGCCGTCCTTGACAAGGATGCGGCGCATGCCTTTCACGAAACCACCGAATTCCACCGTCCCGTCGATCTCGCTGATGATCGCCTGTTCTTTCGGCTTCCGCGCCTCAAACAGCTCAGCGACTCTCGGGAGACCGCCCGTGATGTCTTTGGTTTTCGTGGTCTCGCGCGGGATTTTGACCAGAATATCACCGGGGAATACCTCGTGACCCTTATCCACGAGAATGTGGGCGCCGGCAGGCAGGAGGTACCGCGCCACGACGTTGGAACCCGGCAATCTGGCGGTCTTACCGTGCTGGTCCTTGATCGAAATGCGCGGGCGCAGATTCTGGTTCGGATAGTCGATAATCACCTTTCGTGACAGGCCGGTGACCTCATCTACTTCCTCGCGCATGGTCACGCCCTCGATGATATCACCGAAGGCGATCTTGCCGCCGATTTCGGTCAGAATCGGGAGTGAGTACGGATCCCACTCTACGAGTTTCTGGCCCACATCCACTTTCTGTCCGTCCTCCACTTTAAGCCGGGCGCCGTAGATGATTGCATATTTTTCTTTTTCACGGCCGGTCTCATCATAGATGGCGACATTCCCGCTGCGTGACATTACCACAAAGTCGCCCTCCTTGTTTTTGACGGTGTTCAGGTTGAGATATTTTATAACACCGGCGTTCTTCGCTTCAAGCACTGTCTGCTCAACCACCTTACTCGCCGTACCGCCGATGTGGAACGTACGCATGGTAAGCTGCGTTCCTGGTTCTCCGATGGACTGGGCGGCAACAATGCCGATCGCCTCGCCGATATCCACGAGCTTGCCGCGGCCAAGGTCACGGCCATAGCACATCTTGCAAACGCCGCGAAGCGACTGGCAGGTAAGCACTGAACGGATCTTAATGCGGTCGATTCCCGCCTCATCAATCCTCTTGACGAGGTCTTCATTGATCTCCCTGCGGGTTCCGACGATCACTTCCTTGGTGATCGGGTCCTTGATATCCTCGGCTGCAACGCGGCCGAGAATGCGCTCCGACAGGGGCTCGATGATCTCGCCGCCTTCAACGAGCGATCCGACGATGATGCCATCCGTAGTGCCGCAGTCGTCCTGGGTGATAATCACATCCTGGGAAACGTCAACGAGACGCCTCGTGAGGTATCCCGAGTTTGCGGTCTTCAGTGCCGTGTCCGCGAGACCCTTGCGCGCGCCGTGGGTCGAAATGAAGTACTGCAGCACCGTGAGGCCTTCGCGGAAGTTTGCCGTGATCGGCGTCTCGATGATCTCACCCGACGGCTTGGCCATTAGTCCGCGCATCCCCGCGAGCTGTCTGATTTGCTGCGTGCTGCCCCGCGCTCCCGAGTCGGCCATCATGAAAATGTTGTTGAATGAGCGGGCTTCCTGGAGCTCGGACTTCTTCGCCCCTCCCAGCTCAACGGCCTCCATGCCGAGTTCGGCCATCATTTCGTCGGCGATCTTTTCGGTCACATTCGCCCAGATGTCGATTTCCTTGTTGTAACGCTCACCATTCGTAATGAGACCCTCCGTATATTGATGGTGGATCTCCATGACTTCTTTCTGGGCCTGGTCGATAAACTTCTGCTTTTTGCTCGGGATGTGCATATCCGAGATGCAGATGGAAATGCCGGCGCGCGTGGCGAATTTGAAGCCCATTTCCTTCAAGTCGTCGATCAAAATGACCGTGCGCCGGAGACCCAGCTTGCGGTAGCATTCGTCAATCAATTTTGCAAGTTCTTTTTTCGTCATTTCCTTGTTGACCGACGTGAAGGACATGCCTTCCGGCAATATATCACTAAAGAGGACCCGCCCGACGGTGGTCTCTTCGATTTTTCCATTGATGCGGACCCGGATGCGGGCATGGATGTCCGCCACACCCTGATCGAAGGCGATGCGCACCTCATCCTTACCGGAGAATATCTTTCCCTCTCCGAGGACGCCGGAACGGGCCTTGGTAAGATAATAACAGCCGAGCACGATGTCCTGTGACGGAACCGTAATCGGTCTTCCGTTCGCCGGTGAAAGAATGTTGTTCACCGAGAGCATGAGCACGCGCGCCTCGAGTTGGGCTTCAACCGAAAGCGGGATGTGAACAGCCATTTGGTCGCCATCGAAGTCGGCGTTGAAGGCCGCGCATACAAGCGGGTGAAGGCGGATAGCCTTCCCTTCGACGAGAACCGGGTCAAAGGCTTGAATACCGAGCCGGTGAAGCGTTGGGGCGCGGTTCAAAAGCACCGGATGCTCCTGGATCACCTCTTCGAGCACATCCCACACCTCGGGACGCTCGCGCTCGATCATCTTCTTTGCGCTCTTGATGGTCGTTGCGTATCCTTTCTCTTCCAGTTTGTTGAAGATGAAGGGTTTGAACAGTTCCAAGGCCATCTTCTTCGGCAGGCCGCACTGGTGGAGCTTGAGGTCCGGACCGACAACGATCACGGAACGGCCGGAATAGTCCACACGCTTTCCGAGAAGGTTCTGGCGGAACCGACCCTGTTTCCCCTTGAGCATGTCCGAAAGAGATTTGAGCGGCCGCTTGTTCGGTCCACGAAGCACGCGTCCGCGCCGGCCGTTATCGAAGAGCGCGTCCACCGCCTCCTGTAGCATCCGTTTCTCATTCCGGATGATGACTGAGGGGGCTTTGAGTTCCTCGAGCCGGTGAAGCCTGTTGTTCCTGTTAATGACCCTGCGGTAGAGATCGTTCAAATCTGAAGTTGCAAACCGGCCGCCTTCAAGCGGAACCAGAGGACGCAGTTCCGGCGGAATTACGGGGATCACGTCGAGGATCATCCACTCCGGTTTGTTACCCGACTTGCGGAACGCTTCGATAACCTTGAGCCGCTTGGTCAGCTTCTTCTTCGTGGCCATCGAGGTTGCTGTCTCGATCTTCTTGCGGATATCTTCGGATTCGGATTCGAGGTCGATCGCTTTGAGCATCTCCCGAATCGACTCGGCGCCCATCCCCGCTTTGAACGAATTGATACCGTACTCCTGCTGCGCCTTGCGGAATTTTTCTTCCGTCAGCAGCTCCTTGTGCTTGAGCGGAGTGTCGCCGGGGTCGGTCACGATGTAGCCTTCGAAATAGAGCACCTTTTCGAGCTGCCTGAGCGTCATGTCGAGGAGGGTTCCGATGCGGCTCGGAAGACCCTTGAGGAACCAGATGTGGGCAACAGGCGACGAAAGTTCGATGTGGCCCATGCGCTCGCGGCGCACCTTGGACTGGATAACTTCAACACCGCACTTATCGCAGACGATACCGCGGTGCTTCATCCGTTTGTATTTACCGCAGAGACATTCCCAGTCCTTGATCGGACCGAAAATCTTGGCGCAGAACAGCCCGTCCCGTTCCGGCTTGAAGGAGCGATAGTTGATGGTCTCCGGCTTTTTAACTTCGCCGTAGGACCACTCCTTGATCCGCTCCGGCGAAGCCACCTTGATTCGCATAGCGTCAAAGCTGATATCCTTCGGTTTCTCAAAGAGACTCATAACATCCGCTCTTGCTTTATTTTCCGATATTTGTTTCTCTTCCACAGTGAACCTCCATAGGAGAGGACGACGCCCTCATGTCCTAATCATTTAACAACCCTGTACACCAAACCTGTCCGGTCATTGTACCGACGGCTGGTGATCCCTTCTCCCCCGATACAAACTGCTATCGGGCCGAAGAAATCTTTTCGAGTCCGATGACCCGTTCCTTCTCGTTCTTGCGTTCAATGAGCTCGACATCGAGACAGAGGCTCTGGAGCTCTTTGATGAGCACATAGAACGACTCGGGCAGGCCCGGTTCGAGTGCATGCTCGCCCTTCACTATCGCCTCGTAAATCTTGGCGCGTCCTGACACGTCGTCGGATTTGACCGTGAGGAACTCCTGAAGACAGTAGGCCGCTCCATATGCCTGAAGTGCCCAGACTTCCATCTCACCCAGGCGCTGGCCACCGAACTGGGCCTTGCCGCCCAGCGGCTGCTGCGTCACGAGCGAATAGGGACCGATGGAACGTGCGTGCAGCTTGTCGTCGACAAGGTGATGGAGCTTCAACATATACATGTACCCGACGGTCACCGGTTTGTCGAAAGGATCGCCGGTCCTGCCGTCATAGAGCATTGATTGGCCAGTCGGCGGAAGTTTCGCCTCTTTGAGCATCGCCTTGATCCGGTCCTCCGACGCACCATCGAACACGGGAGTCGCCACATGCAGGCCGAGGGCCTTGGCCGCCCAACCCAGGTGTGTCTCGAGGATCTGTCCGACGTTCATACGGGAAGGAACGCCGAGTGGATTCAGCACGATCTCGACGGGAGTCCCGTCGGGAAGGTAGGGCATATCTTCCTCGGGCACGATTCGGGAAACAACACCTTTGTTGCCGTGACGACCTGCCATCTTGTCGCCCACCGAAAGCTTGCGCTTCATGGCAACATAGACCTTTACGAGCTTGACCACACCCGGCGGCAAGTCGTCGCCGCGCTTCAGTCTTCCGATCTTCTCGTCATAAATGGATTCAAGAATGCCGAGTTGATTTTCGGAGTTGTCCAGGATTTCCTGGAGCTTCGCTGGATAGTCCTCGGACTCGACCTTGATCTTGGCGAGGTCCTTTTCGGGCATCTTGTCGAGGATCTCCGCAGTAATCTTCTTCCCCTTGGCGAGTTCGGTTTTGCCGGTCTTGGAGTTGACCACTTTGTCCGCTGCGGTCTTGCCGATCAAGATCCGGCGGATACGTTTGTACTTGTCTTCCTTGGCTGCACGCACTTCATCCTGGTACTCTTTCTGGAGCCTTGCGATCTCTTCGCTCTCCTGTGTCTTGAGACGCTCGTTCTTATCCTCGCCCTTGCGTGAAAAAACTTTGACATCGATGACCGTTCCTTCGATGCCCGGTGGCGCATAGAGCGAGGCGTCGCGTACATCGCCGGCTTTTTCGCCGAAGATAGCCCGAAGGAGTTTTTCCTCTGGGGTGAGCTGCGTCTCTCCCTTGGGCGTCACCTTGCCAATAAGGATGTCGCCGGGCATGACCTCGGCGCCAATGCGGATGATCCCGTTCTCATCGAGGTTGCGGAGCGTCTCTTCGCCGAGGTTCGGGATGTCACGCGTGATTTCTTCCTTGCCGAGCTTGGTGTCGCGGGCCTCGATCTCGAACTCTTCGATGTGGATCGAGGTGTAACGGTCCTCTTTAACAAGTTTCTCGCTGATGATGATGGCGTCTTCATAGTTGTATCCGCTCCAGGGCATGAAGGCCACCAGCACGTTCTGCCCCAGCGCGAGTTCGCCCAGGTCTGTTGCCGGCCCGTCGGCGATCACCTGCCCTTTCTTCACTTTGTCGCCGATGCGCACGATCGGCTTCTGGTTCATGCAGGTATTCTGGTTCGAACGGTAAAACTTGGTGAGCGGGTAGGTATCAATGACCGTCCGTCCCTTGGCATCCTCGCCCTTGACCGTGATGCGGGTGGAATCCACGCCTTCGACGGCACCATCGCGCTTAACTGAAACAATGGCGCCCGAGTCTCGGGCGGCGACCCGCTCCATGCCAGTCCCGACGACCGGCGCTTGCGGCCGGAGCAACGGCACAGCCTGGCGCTGCATGTTCGATCCCATGAGTGCGCGGTTCGCGTCGTCGTTCTCGAGGAATGGAATGAGAGCCGCTGAGACCGAAACGATCTGCTTCGGCGACACGTCCATGAACTGCACTTCCTCGGCGCTAACCAGCTTGAACTCCCCACCTACGCGGGCCGACACACTGTCCACGGCGATCTTGCCGCGACCGTCTACAGGCGTATTTGCCTGGGCGACCACGTAGTTCTCACCGTCCACGGCAGAGAGGTACTCGATCTCGTCGGTCACCTTCCCGGCCTTGACCTCCCGGTACGGGGCCTCGATGAATCCGTAGTCGTTGACGCGGGCATAAGTGGCCAGAGAAACAATGAGACCGATGTTCGGACCTTCCGGCGTCTCAATGGGGCAGATCCTGCCGTAATGGGTGGTGTGTACGTCGCGCACCTCGAACCCGGCGCGTTCCCGCGTAAGACCGCCGGGACCCAGGGCCGAGAGCCTGCGCTTGTGCGTGATTTCCGCCAGCGGGTTGGTCTGATCCATGAACTGGGACAGCTGGCTTGATCCGAAGAACTCTTTGATGGCCGCGATCACCGGCTTGGGATTGATGATGTCGTGCGGCATGAGTGTATCGATATCCTGGAGGCTCATGCGCTCCTTGATAGCGCGTTCCATTCGCGCAAGACCGATACGGATCTGGTTCTCAAGGAGCTCCCCCACAGATCGCACTCTGCGGTTCCCGAGATGGTCGATATCGTCCACCTCGCCCTTGCCTGTCCGCAGGTTTACAAGGTAGCGGATC
>JBLMWN010000018.1:0-6812 GCA_050257255.1 Betaproteobacteria bacterium
CCGGGCTTCTAAAACCCATCCCCACCTTAATCCTCCCCTTGAAGGGGAGGAAAATCTCATGTCCACGATCTGTTTTGCTGAGAAAGGTCTATTGCATTACTAATGCGGAGATCAATAAAAACTCTGAACTACACTATCCTGCTGTCGAGATTGAATACCTGTCCGGAAACATTGTTCATGAATGAAAGATGATAAATGAAGTCAGCGACCTCGTTTGGTTCGGATACTCTGCCGAGGGCGTTCTCCTTCAGCATCCGGTCTTGAACCGCATCGGATATTTTCTGACCCATGTCCGTCAAGATATAACCCGGCAGGACGGCATTTACTTTGATATTAAAACAGCCGAGTTCCCTGGCGCATGCCTTGGTCAGGCCGACAACTCCCGCTTTTGACGATGAGTAATTCGCCTGTCCTTCCCTTCCCTGCATGCCGACGATTGAAGATACCGAGATGATGTGGCCATTTTTCTGTCTGGACATGATTTTAGACACTGCTCGGATGCAGTTGAACGTGCCCGTGAGATTGACACTGATTACATCGTTCCAGTCTCGTTCCATCATGCGGAGGATTAATCCGTCCTTCGTCACTCCGGCATTATTCACCAGAACGTCGATGGAGCCCCAGCGCATTATTGCATCGTTAATCATCGCGTCAACATCGGCGGCTTTTCTTACATCAGCTCGAAACGGGACGGCCTCTCCGCCCGCCCTCACTATTTCAGCGGCCGCGGCATCGGCGTCTTGTTCATGGTTCAGGTAATTGACTACGACCCTTTCTCCAGCCGTCCCGAAACGAAGCGCAATCTCTTTCCCCAGACCGCGTGACGCTCCGGTTATGATGACGACCCTCTTTCTCCCTGCGCCGGTCATCCCATGAGACCTTCTTCCACACATCGCTTCAACCCGCTTAGTGCAGCGTCGATATCCCTGTCAGTATGGGATGCCATAAGCGTCATTCGTATCCGGGCGGTGCCTTCGGCAACCGTCGGCGGTCTGATCGCTGACGCGTATATACCGTAATCATACAATCTTGAGCCCGCTTTCATCGTTTTTTCTGAATCTCCAATGATAAGAGGCACGACCGGAGATTCGGAATTCCCGGAACTGATGCCGAGATGCTTAAGGCCGGCAATGAAGCGCTCCCTGTTCTGCCAGAGTTTTATTCTCAGTGCCCGCTCCTGCTCAATGATATCAATCGCTGCTATCGATGCAGCACAGACAGCAGGGGGCAGCGCCGTACTATAGATGAAACTGCGAGACCGGTTCATGAGAAAATCAATCAAGCTTCTGTTGCCAGCTGCATAGGCGCCGAAAGAGCCGAGCGCTTTCCCAAGCGTGCCCATCTGGATAGGTACGCGGTTGTCAAGACCGAAATGCTCAACAACCCCTCTGCCGGTCTTTCCGAGCACGCCTGTCCCATGTGCATCGTCTACCATCAGCAATGCGCCGTACTTTTCAGCAAGAAAAACAAGGTCCGGAAGCGGCGCAAGATCGCCGTCCATGCTGAAGACGCCGTCGGTGACTATAAGCTTGCGTCTGGCATTGTGGCTTTTCCACAGCAGAGCTTCGAGATGATTCATATCTTTATGTTGGTATACAAATATTTCTGCTTTGCTCAAGCGGCATCCGTCAATGATGCTTGCATGGTTAAGACTGTCGCTCAGGACTACATCTCCTTCTCCTGCTATTGCCGGGATGAGCCCGGTGTTGGCTGCATAGCCGGAGTTAAATAGAACAGCCGATTCAGTCCCCTTGAACCGTGAAAGTCGATCTTCAAGCTCTTGATGAAGGGAACTCGTACCTGAGACGAGGCGCGATGCGCCTGCTCCGAAGCCATAACGTTCGATAGCAGTGCGGGCAGCTTCACGAAGCTTAGGATGGTTCGAGAGTCCAAGATAGTCGTTGGAGCACATGAGAAGCAAACTTTTACCGGCGATGGTGACACGCGGGCCGTCGTAAGACTCGATGACTATCGGTCGTCTAAGGAGATATTTCTCTTCTAATTGTAAAAGTTCGTGTTCGAACATACGTAGTTTTTGCGCAAGCAAGACTTTTACTTTTGTCATTCCCAAACGATTCTCTTGGGAATCCAGTGGCTGGATTACCGTATGCTGTCTTAAAGAATCTCCGGATTCCCGATTGAGGCATTCGGGAATGACGTTATTTGCTTGAATTTATCGAAATAATCATCTGATTTCATCGAAGGCTTGCACTCTCCGATTTCAACAATCAGCACGGCTTCTGTTTGGAGATAGCGCGTTAATGCGTTCAGATCCAGGGAACCGCGGTCCACAAAAAAAACCCGTCCTCCCTTTGTGTCTCCCTTTTCCTTGAGAAAGGGAAAACGGACATAGCCGGTTTTTAGGGAGGCAACGTAGCCGGCAGTATAATCGGGTTCGTCAGACCAGCACAGTTCTGCCACCATGCCAGGCGCGTGGGCAACCTTCGTAGCAAGGGCAAGCGCTTCGCGTGTACGGAAATGAGTCAAACCGACGGCGGCGAGATTATCGTTTATTCTTCTCGACGCATCTTCACTCCAGTCGAAACGCGAGGCACGCACACCTCTCTCCCGGTCAGGTTCAAGCCTTTCCGCATCCAGTGCATCCATGATTATAGCGCCGCGCATATTGCCGCCTGACATTGCCGCTCCACTGGCGAGATAATTGACTGCGGAATTTGCAGCATTATCAGCGATTCCCATTCTCTGCAGCACGCGAATCGCCATAGACCGCCCTGACTGTGCATCAGGAACATCCACCGTAACAACGTCCAGCGCGGTCAGCATACGAAGCGGATGACCTTTCAGACTTTCAACCGCCAAGCGGATCTGATCCGGTTCAGCACCACGGAGCATAGCACGAGCCGTCAAATCGCGCAGGACAACGTCGATCTTATCTGCTGCCACAATTCTTTCCGCGCCGGAAATATGCCTTCCTCCCTTCGAGGCGCTCATGCGGACGTTGTAGAGATCATCATTCATCATACATTCAGATCTGCAGCCCCAGATCGAATATCATTTTGAGGTCTTCTTTCGGATCAAGGCCGGACTTCGTCAGGTAATTGCCGATCATAAAGCCGTCGGCGCCGGCCGTAAAAATCAGAGGATGAAGCAGACCAAGTGCAGTTCCCCTGCCTGCACAAATACGGATTTCTTTTTCCGGCAAAATCAGGCGAAATAATGCTATTGAATGCAGAGCCTCAAGCGGCGTGATAGCACGTGTATGCTCAAGTGGGGTCCCCGGAATGGGCATGAGAAAATTGACAGGTACCGAGTCCACATTGATCTCGCGCAACGTGAATGCCATGCTGATACGCTCCTCCATAGTCTCTCCCATGCCGAGAATGCCGCCGCTGCATGCAGAGAGACCAAGTAATTGAACATTGCTCAGCACTTCAAGCCGTTCATCGAAGGTGTGGGTCGTGCAGACATGGGAAAAGTAGTTCCTCGATGTCTCGATATTGTGGTGATACCGGTGGAGTCCGGCTTCCTTCAAGTATGACAGCTGTTCTCTCGTGAGTGTTCCGAGCGTGGCGCAGGGTGACAAGCCGAGTTCGCGGACACGTTGTACTCCGTGCGCGATGGTTTCCAGATCATTACGGGAGTCGATGCCTCGGCCGCTCGTCACAATGCAGAAGCGCCTGGCTCCATTCCTTATTGCGCTTTTCGCGGCTTTCTGGATATCTTCCACGGAGATCAAGGGATAGACCGGAGCGCCTGTGGAATGATGCGCCGATTGTGCGCAGTACGAGCAATCTTCGCTGCAGGCCCCTGATTTTGCGTTCACAATGGAACAGATATCTACCGTGGATCCGCGAAAGTGTTCGCGCACCCTGCCCGTTGCAGCAAACAAATCCCAGAGGTCATTTCCGCTCACCCGGGTGAGTGCTGATGCCGAGGAAAGGTCGATCTTGTTTCCCCCTAAGACAGCATCGAGAATATCGGTTATCGTCGATTTAATCGGTTCCCTCATGAGCTCCTTTTACCTGATAGCGCCGGAGTTGTCAACCAAATAAAACGGAACGGTTAACAATCAGAGTAAAGAAATATTATGGGTGTGGACATGCATTGAAGCCTGGCTAACTGGTTTATTAATAACGCCTAAGGAGAGAACTTCCGAGAAGAAACGAGGTTTGACTACTGAAGACTGGAAATAATGGCATTTACCTTCTGTTCCATCATTGTTTTGATGGTTTCAAGGGCAGCCGTATCCTTGGCCTCAAAGCGCATGACAAGAACCGGCTGGGTGTTTGAGGCGCGGATGAGCCCCCATCCATTATTAAATATCGCCCGTACACCGTCGACGGTGATTACCTCTTTCGGCTGTTCCGGCATGTCCTGCCCCTTGGAAAAAATCTCTTTTGCTTTCTCGACGACTTTAAACTTGATCGCATCGGGACAATCAAATCGGATCTCCGGGGTATTGAATGTCTTCGGCAGATCGGCCAGGAGCGTGCTCAGCGTTGCGCTTGTCCCCCGACTCGATTTAAGTTTTTTGAGTATTTCCACGAGACGGCATGCCGCATAGATCGCGTCGTCGTAACCAAAATACCGGTCGGCAAAGAACAGATGACCGCTCATCTCTCCGGCCAATAAAGCCGTTAATTCCTTCAATTTAGCTTTGATGAGAGAGTGGCCCGTCTTCCACATCACCGCAGTGCCGCCGTGCACCCTGATGTCGTCATACATGACCTGAGAACACTTGACTTCCGATACGATCGTGGCATTTGGCCGCTCCTGCAGGATGTCCCGGGAAAAGATGATCATCAGCTGGTCGCCCCAGAGAATGTTGCCCTTTTCATCGACGACGCCGATCCTGTCCGAATCGCCGTCAAAGGCAATGCCCGCATCAGCCTTCTTGCTATGGACAGTATCTATCAAGGCGGCAAGGTTTTTAGGGATCGTCGGGTCGGGATGGTGGTTCGGGAACCTGCCGTCGGGGTCCGAAAAAAGCTCGATAACATCGCAGCCCATGGCCTTGATGATCTCAGGCGCGGCAAGTCCTGCGGTACCGTTTCCTGCGTCGAGGACGACCTTGAGGGGCGCGTTGGGGAGGGCGGGAAATTGGTTTTTGAGATAGTCAATATAGTCAGGAAGAATAGGACGATGAGTGAGGTCCCCCGCTCTCGCAGCTCGTGGTTCGTAGCTCGTAGTCGCTTCATTCTGTGCTATGAGCAACGAGCTATCAGCTGCTTCTCGTTCCATGGTCCGCCTGATCTTCTGTATTTCTTCACCGTATATCGTGTCCGTGCCGACGCAGAGCTTGAACCCGTTGAACTCCGCGGGGTTATGGCTTCCGGTGATCATCACGCCGGCTCCCGGCTTGAGATGGAAGAGGGAAAAATACAGCGCCGGTGTAGGGCAAAGGCCGAGGACGGTGACGTTCATCCCTTCGGACGTGAGACCTTGCACGATGGCGTCGCACAGGCGCGGAGAGCTCAGGCGGGCGTCGTACCCGACTGTGACGGCGCCGATGCCTTTGGGCTGCAGATATCCGGCAAAGGCCCGACCAAGAGCTTCAATAACCGGAGACGTAAGGTCCTTCTCCGCGATGCCGCGGATGTCGTATTCTCGGAAGATGTCGGAATTAAAAGAGCAGTTCATAAATAGTGGTTCATAGTTCAAGGTTCATAGAACATAGTTCTTGGATGACGCATTTTTCAACGATTTTATTAACGCAGAAATCATTTTTCCAACCTCAACTGCCTGAACTTTCATTGCTCGAAATTCCTGATTGGTAATCCAGCCGCTTCTTGCAAATAGAACCAATTGAGTAATAGACTCGTACAATGAGCCGCGAGCAATATACAAGTACTGCACAAACTCTTTATTTGAATATCTTCCGCAACCTTCAGCGATATTGGAAGGGACTGAGACGGCAGAAGCTTCGCAGTTCTCGATCAACCGATAATGTTTTCGGTTCGTTTCAATCTTTTCTATTAAATGCAACACCTTCTGAGCGTAATCAACTGACTTCTGCCATACATCAAGTTTCTCAAAGCTGAATCTTGTATTGTCAGCAAGTTCCTTCACTTTATTTGCATCCTCTATGAACCATGAACGATGAATCATGAACCATTATGGCGCATCCTCTATGAACCAGAAACGATGAACTACGAGCTACGAGCTTTCTTTATCTCCGGCAAAAGCCTTCTCTTGTTGTTCTCATGCCGTTTATAGTCGTCATCAAAACGGACGATATCATCTTCCTCGAGATATTCTCCGTTCTGAACCTCGATGATCTGTGCAGGGATCTTCCCGGGATTTTCCAGACGGTGCTTGGTCGACATGGGAATATAGGTGCTCTCATTCGGATGCACGTCGTATACCTTCTCACCGTTCGTGACCCGCGCGGTCCCGGACACCACTACCCAATGCTCGCTCCTGTGATTATGCAACTGGTGCGAAAGCTTGGCCCCCGGCTTAATTTCAAGACGCTTGATCTTATAGCGGTCGCCTTCTTCCAGCACCGTGTAAGAACCCCATGGACGGTGGACGGTGCGGTGGATCAAATGCTCGCCGGATTTGCGCTTTTTGAGCTCTTCGACGACCTTCTTTACATCCTGGGCTCTTTCCTTGCTGCAGACGAGCGTGGCGTCCGGCGTGTCTACGACGACAGCATCTTTCAGGCCGATGGTCGCTACAAGCCGCTTTTCCGCATAAATAATCGAGTCATGGCTGTCGATATCAATGACATTACCGCTTTTTATGTTGCCTTCGGCGTCATGCTCCGATACTTCGTCGAGAGCGGTCCAACTGCCCACGTCCGACCAGCCGATATCCGCGGGGATGACCGCGGCACGATCGGTTTTCTC
>JBLMWN010000019.1:0-8284 GCA_050257255.1 Betaproteobacteria bacterium
GAATGTCCGCTTCCTGGTCCTTGCGCCATTCTGCGATGGTCCATTCCTTGTCCTCTTCGAACCCCTTGCAATGGTCTTCCTTGACCATGAAATAGAATTCGTCCTTGCCTCCTTCTGCATCCTTTTTTCTGAGCGTGGCCATGCCCACGGGATAATACCGGCAGTTGTTCGGCCGGTCCTCGTACACCGTACAGCCGTCCGGCGTGACGAAAGGGCAGCTCCGCTTTTCGTCATCCCGCATCTTGAGCGTGATGACCGGGAGCAGCGTTTTTGCCAGGATCTCGATCTCGCAATAGGTGTTGATGAAATCCTCCGTGGTCATGCCCAGCCGTTTTCGGAGCCTCAGCAGATCGTAGGGCGGCAGCACGATGTTGATGTTGCTGCAGCACGCGGTAAAGCACCGTACTCCCTTATGGCAACGGAACTTGAACCTGCTGTTCCCGGTCAGCTTGACCGGCACAACTTTGTCGGTGCTGCTCTTTTTGAGCGGGTCAATATCGAAATCTTCTGGTTTCATTTCTTTTTTCTTCTCTTTCATGATAAACCTTTCAGCGTCCGGTCATGTGGAACTTTTACAGCACCGGTTGATCTCCCTACTCTTTACTCCATACCCCATACGACTCACTACCTACTCTCATCCACCCTTGTATTTCATGATGCTGTTTTATAAACAGCTCGACACCTTCGTGGTCCGGCCCAAGAATGTCCTTGAACCGGTCAAGCGCTTCATAAAACGGCATTTCCCTCACGCCGCTGATGAGGTTGTCGGCATACGAAACAACCTTCTCCTCCGGCGTCAACGGCAGGTAATCCTTCTTCGGCAACCCGAGCCTCTCCGCCTCTTTCGCGGTGATGCCGGCTCCGATATGACGCTCGATGATATTGAGGAGTGCGTTCGAAAACCCGAGGCCCTTCGCAATCTCTACACCGGCAATTGCGTGTTCAAGCCCGTGCGTGCGGGACCTGCCGATATCGTGGAACAGACCGCCCCTGCGTATCAGCTCATGGTCCAGAGAGATCTTCATGCGCCCGGCGATGGCCACGGCCATGTGCGATACTTGTACACAGTGCGCCACGACATCGCGGGAACAGCCTGCATTGACCAGTACCTCCACCTCGCTCATAACCGTCTGAATAGTACCACTTTATCGATATTTTACAAGAGCTATGTCCCGATCCGCTTGAAAAAAAAGGCTGCCCGAGCTCGGGCAGCCTTGGAGAAAACGTGAGAACTCTGCAGCCTACCGGATCAACGGTACGATGAGCAGGGCAACGATGTTGATGACCTTGATCATCGGGTTGATGGCCGGGCCCGCGGTGTCCTTGTAGGGATCGCCGACGGTATCGCCGGTCACCGAGGCTTTGTGTCCGTCGCTCCCCTTCTTATGCACGACGCCTTTGCTGTCGGTGACGCCGTCTTCAAAGGATTTCTTGGCGTTATCCCAGGCGCCGCCGCCGGAGGTCATGGCAATGGCCTGGAACAGACCGGTCAGGATGCTGCCGATCAGCACGCCGCCGAGGGCTTCTTTGCCCAGGATAACACCGACTAGCACGGGCACAACAACCGGGATGAGCGCCGGAACCATCATCTGCTGGATGGCGCCCTTGGTAACGATGTCAACGCACTTGCCGTACTCCGGCTTTGCCTTGTACTCCATGATGCCCTTGATCTCGCGGAACTGGCGACGTACTTCCTCTACCACGCCGCCCGCGGCCTTACCCACGGCTTCCATAAGAAGCGAACCGAAGTAGTAGGGGAGCAAACCGCCGATGAACAGGCCGGCGAGGACCATGGGGTTCGAAAGGTCGAACAGAATCTTGGTGTCGAAGGAACGTGAATATTCCGCAAAGAGCACCAAAGCGGCAAGACCTGCGGAGCCGATGGCATAGCCCTTGGTTACGGCCTTGGTGGTGTTGCCGACCGCATCGAGGGGATCGGTGATATCGCGGACCGCTTGAGGGAGCCCGGACATCTCGGCAATACCGCCCGCATTATCCGTGATCGGGCCGTAAGAGTCGATAGCCACGACGATACCGGTCATGGAGAGCATGGACACAGCCGAGAGGGCGATGGCGAAGAGACCGCCGCCCGGATTGCCGGCAAAGCCGCCGCCGAGGTAGTAGGCGCCAAGAATAGAGGCAACAATCACAATCACCGGTGCGCCGGTGGACTTCATGCTGACAGCGAGGCCGGCAATCACGTTTGTGCCGTGGCCGGTCAGGCTGGCCTGTGCAATGTGCTGAACCGGGGAATACTCCTTAGCGGTGAAGTACTCCGTGATAACCACGATCAGGCCGGTCAGGGCGAGACCAATGAGGGCCGTCAGAAACACGGTGTTTGCCGTAAATACGCCCGCATCCGCACCGGTCAGGCCGGCGATGAACTTCTGCGATACAAGGTAAAACACCACAGCCGCGATAATGCCTGCCACGGCAAGACCTTTGTACAGGGCTCCCATGATGTAGTTGTTCTTGCCGAGCTTCACGGCAAAGGTGCCGATGATGGACGCGATGATCGAAACGCCGCCCAGCATGAGCGGGAATTCGATCCACTGGCTTGCCTCGCCGAAGATCGTCTTGGCGAGGAGCATGGCTGCCACGAGGGTCACGGTGTAGGTCTCATAGAGGTCGGCCGCCATACCAGCGCAGTCGCCCACGTTGTCGCCCACGTTATCGGCGATCACGGCCGGGTTCCGGGGATCGTCCTCGGGGATGCCCGCCTCAACCTTGCCCACGAGGTCGGCGCCCACGTCAGCGGCCTTGGTGTAGATGCCGCCTGCGATGCGGGCGAACACGCTCATGAGCGAGCAGCCGAAGCCGAGACCCACGAGGGCATGGAACGCTTCCGCCGGGGCTACGGCCTTGGCGATGAAATAGAAGCCTGCGAGGCCGATAATGCCGAGGCCCACGACCATGATGCCGGTCACGGAGCCGCCCTTGAAGGCGAGGCTGAGCGCGGCCTGGAGGCCCTTGTTCGCGGCCTGGGCGGTACGTACGTTCGCGCGTACTGTCACCCACATGCCGATGAAGCCTGCGAGGGCGGAGCCGACCGTACCGATGATGAACCCGATTGCAGTCATCTTGCCTAGGAAGGACAGAAGAATGACCAGAATTACCGCAACGATTGCAACCGTCTTGTACTCGCGCGCGAGGAACGCATACGCGCCTTCCTTCACTGCAGCCGAAATCTCCTGCATCTTGGTATTACCTGCACCCTGCTTGTTCACCCATAACGCGGTCACGATGCCGTAAATGACGCCGGCCACGCCGCAGATCAGGGCAAATAAAATCGTGTTACTCATTAGTTCTCCCTCCTCAGTTTGAATTTAAATTAAAGTGAATATATCAAACCTTCGTCATGCATCTGGATCCTGTTCATCACACAATGCGATGAAGCATAGTATTCCCAACGATACCTGCAACTTTTCCTCCGGCATCCCTCCCTCAAAAATATTATAAAAAAATAAGCTTAATCGCCCATTTCGCCGAGCTTGCCGCCGATCATGTCTTTCAGGTAGAGGTTTTCTGCCTTCAGGTTCTTTACGAGGACCCTCACGACGTCACGCATAGAGAGAAGACCCACCAAACCGCTCTCCTCGACGACCGGTGTGTGGCGTATGTTGTTCTGGATCATGATGGCCATCACATAGTCGAGATCGTCCCCAGGTTTTACGACCAGCAAGTTGGTGCTCATGACGTCCTTGATCTTCACGTCCTTGCACTGTGCCTTCTCATTCGCCGTGGTCTTGACGATGTCGCGCTCGGTGATGATCCCGACGAGCGATCCCCGGTCCATGACCAGTAGAGCGCCGATATTGCATTCAGCCATCTGCTTCGCAGCATTGAGCAGTGTCTGATCGCTCGTGATGCTGAAGCACTCCAGTCCTTTTATGCTTAATAATTCTTTAACCTTCATGGTTCACTCCACAATAAATGATGAAGAGCTTACTTCTTATCGCGTCCCGAATACTTCGCAAAAACCATTGCCGTCGTGCGGTAAAACAGGTGTGCAAACTTTGAATACGGAGCATACGCGAATAGTGACCAGACGAAGACAAGATGGAAGTAGTATATGAAATATCCTGCTTCAACATCGGCCAGCCGAAGCGCCCAGGCGAGCATGCCCGTCGCACCGACGCCGATGACGATTGTGAGGAAGATCCAGTCAAAGTAGGAACCGATTCCCGCCTTGCCGGCCTTGCCGAGGCGGTTGAGCAGGAGGATCACCACGCCTGCCGCGAACGCGATGGAACTGATAAGAGCCAGAATCTTCACCGGATCGCTGTTCGGGTAGGGCGATTCACCGAAGTGGAAGGGCCCGAAAGGCTGAATGCCCAGGAGTTCAAAACCGTAGAGGTAGATAATCGCCCACGTCGTTACGATGGCAAGCCCTGCAAAGGCATAAAACAGAAGCATGTGCCCCAGCTGCCTGCCCTTGTTGACGGTGCAGTCGGCAAACTTTGAGTGGGCCAGAATAGTGGTGACTGATGAGATAATGTCCCCCGAGAGGCTCCCGCTGGATTTCAATTCCCCCGCCTGAGCCTTCATGCCGTTCCACAGGCGCTTGATGCCCACGAACGCCGAGACCGCTGCGAAGATCGCAGTCAGGATGAAGACCGTGTCGATCACCGGAACGGGAACGAACTTATGGTACGCCATGATGCCGCCTTCGGCGCGGGGGGCGGTAAAGTTCGCATTGCCCAGCGCCATCAGGATGATGTAAAACAGCGCCATGGGAATCGCAAAGAGCAGCCAGATGAGCTTCGGGTCCGTTGCAATCTTCGCGAACAAGGGGATCATGGCCACTTCCTTGATGCTTTGCTTCCGGATGGCGTTCAGCACTTCACCGGGCTTTGCACCCCGCGGGCAGTAGGCCGTGCAGTCGCTGCACTGGTGGCAGAGCCAGACATCGGGGCTCGCGATGAGCTTGTCCTTCTGGCCCCACTGGGCGAGCACCATTTCCTTGCGCGGGAAGGGGTTGCCATCGGGCGTCACGTTGCAGACCACCGAGCAGGTCGCGCACTGGTAGCACTTCTTGAGGGACTCGCCGCCGCCTTTGATGATTTCATTCACAAATTGAAGATCAGGCTTTATCACCGTTGCATCTGACATATATTCAATCCTCCACTTACTTTGTTAGGAGTCGTTTTTTACTCTGAACTCAGAACTCTGTACTATTTACCTACATGCTCTTGAACGGGTTCGGCCCGAACTCCTTGACCTTCTCAACGAATTCGCTGATCATGTCAGGCAGCTTGTCATACTCGTTGATCGCCACCTGTATCAGGCCGACACGCTCAGATTCAAGCTGGAGGCGGTTGAGGGTTTCGCTTACTTTGCTAAAGCGGGTATTCGCGAGCTCGCTGCCTTTCACGAAGTGGCACTGGTAGTTCTCACCGAACTTACAGCCGAGGAGCAGCATGCCGTCGACTCCTTTCGAGAGCGCATCCGCCACCCACACGAGATTCATACCGCCAAGACAGCGGAGGGGAACAAAGCGGACGCTCGGGTCAATCTTCTTCCGATTGACGGCCAGAGTATCGAGCGCCGGATAGGCGTCGTTCTCACACACGAGGCAGATGACTCTCGTAATGTCTTCATCATCCGGCACATCTACCGATTTGAGCATCGAACCGACAATGTCGACGCTGTAATCTTTGAAGGACACGATACGCTCCGGACACGCGCCCATGCAAGTCCCGCAGCGCCGGCAGCGGTTGAGGTTGTATTTCGGGATACCTTTCTCATCCTCGTCAATCGCGCCGAAGGGACACTCTTCCGTGCACCGTTTGCAGGCCGTGCACTTGATGAGCATCGGATCGGGGAACGTGATATCCCAGGCACGGGGATGGACTGCAACGCCCCGCGCCACGTGGTCCATCGCCTGGATGGCCTTAAAGGCCGCGCCGGCCGCGTCCTCCTGCGCCTCGGCCATGTTCATGGGCTGGTGCACGCCGCCGGCGGCGTAGATGCCGGTCCTCCGTGTCTCGTACTGGAAACAGATGAAATTTGAGTCCGCGAATCCCACGGCCCCTTCGAGGGACGGGATTTCCGGTCCCTGACGGTAGCCAAGATTCAGAATGTTCTCCGGCTTGGGTGTCTGCTCAAGATAGTTTTTCTTGGATTCGTCTCCACCGCCCGCAGCCTTGGTAAGGCCGTCCTGATATTCCTGCGGATTGCGGGTGGTCGGCACCATGCCGGTCGCAAGCACCACGAGGTCGGCCTCGACCTTCACCTTCTCCCCGGTCTTGAGGCCAAAGAGGGTGTTCTCCATCTCAACGAACAGGTTTCCGTTCCCGGCATCCGACACGCCGGTCACATCCGCCTTGGAGAGCATCACGCCTGGGTCGTTCTGGGCTTCTTTATAATAGAGTTCGAGCCGTCCCGGTGTGCGAATGTCCTTGTAGAAGATCATGGCAAGGGCATCGCCGTTCTGCCGAACGTACTGGGCCTGCTTGAGCGACGTGGCGCAGCACATTGAAGAACAATAGGGCAAATGGTTCGGGTCGCGCTGGCCCGCGCACTGGATGAAGGCGACCTTGAGCGCCGGTTTCCCGTCGGAGGGACGGAGAATTTTGCCGTTGCCTTTCTTGGCAAGATCCTCGAATTCAAGGTTCGTGACTACGTTCTTCGAGGCGCCATAGCCCAGGTGTCCGAGCTTCGTCGCATCGTAGGGCTTCCAGCCTGTGGTCATTATGATCGAGCCGATCTTCATCTTCTCGCCGTTTGACAGCTCGACGTCATAGAGCCCGGGCTGGCCGTCGGTCTTAGCTACGGTCGTTGACTTGTACACCTTGATGTTCGGGTTGCTCTCGACCTCGCTCACGGTCTTGTTGATGTCCGTATCCACGATCAGCGGCTTCTTGAAGTACGTGTCCGTAGGAATCTTTTTATAGAGCTTGTTTACGAAGCCGCCGAGCTGGGCGTCCTTCTCGACGAGCACGACCTTCTGGCCCGCGTTGGCGGCGGAGAGCGCCGCAGTCATGCCCGCGATGCCGCCGCCGATCACAAGGATCGTGTTGTTCAGATCGGCAAGAATATTCGGTTCGGGCAGGCTGGCCTTCTGGGCCTTCGCTATGCCCATGGTGAGATAGTCATAGGCCGCATCGTTCGCCTCGTCGGTGTTCGGCTCGAGGGTCCAGGCCACAAACTCGCGGATGTTCACCCGCTCGACCAGGGCGCCGGCAAAGGAGAATTCCTCATACTTGACCCGCGGCGAGCAGGCGGCGATGATGACGGTATTGATGCCTTCCTTCGCGATATCGTCCTTGATCAGCTGGACGCCTTCCGGGCTGCACAAGGCGTCGTGGTTTTTGTAATTCTGGATCTTCTTCGCGGCGCCTTCGAGCTTCGTGATGTCGATCGCATCCTTGATCCCGCATCCTTTGCAGATATATGCGCAGTATTTCTTCTCCATCCTTATTTCCTCCTCAAGCTCTGGATGCTCTTCATCACGACGCCGGTGGCATCCTGCGCGGACCGCGCCACGTCAACAGGGGTCTTGAGCGTCCCGGTCGCGTAAATGCCCTTCGGGAGCGCCGCCTGGTCCACGAACCCGTCGTCGGTCACGGGAACGCCGGCGGCCTTGAGGGACGCGGCCGTGGGCTGCATACCCGTCGCGAGGACGACCATGTCGAAGGTCTCGGTGACCTTGCCGCCGCCATGGATGTCCTCGGCGGTCACGAGCACGTCGCCGTTCGCGCCCTGTTCGATCTTGGCGACCTTGCCCTTAAGGAAGACGACGTTCGGGTCTTCCTTGATCTTGGCGTAGAACCGGCTCTCAAAGAGGCCCGGGGTCCGCATGTCGATGTAGAAGATCTTCGCCTTGGAATCGGGGTAGAGCTCCCGGACGTAGTTGGCCTGCTTGATCGAGGCCAGGCAGCAGATATAGGAGCAATGGGCCAGATGGTTCTCGTCGCGCGATCCCGCGCACTGCACAAAGGCGACGTTCTTCGCCTCCTTACCGTCGGATGGGCGCACGATCTTGCCCGCGGTCGGTCCGTTCGGCGCCGCCAGCCGTTCCATCATCATGTTGGTCACCACGTTCTGGACCTTGCCGAACCCGAGGTTGTCCATCCTCGTTGCGTCGTAGGGGTTCCAGCCCGTGGCCATGACCACCGCGCCGACCTTGACCTGAACGGTCTCGGGCTTCATGTCCAGGTGGATCGCGTCGTACTTGCAGGCCTCGGCGCACTTGTTGCAGGCCGCGCCCTTGCAGACCGAGCCGTCGATGACGTACTGGAGGGGGAATGCCTGGTTGTGGGGCAGGTAGGCTGCCTTGGTC